>NZ_JAHLQZ010000201.1:0-6862 GCF_018919505.1 Citrobacter sp. S55_ASV_140 | reverse complement strand
GCGGGCTACTACGTGAAACGCTTTGGTAAGCGGCGCATGATGATCGCGGCCGTGGCGGCGGGCGTACTGTTTTATCTTGGTCTGATCTTCTTTCACAGCCGCACGGCGCTGCTGGTCCTGCAACTGTTTAACGCGGTATTTATCGGCATTATCGCCGGAATAGGAATGCTGTGGTTTCAGGATCTGATGCCGGGGCGTGCGGGATCGGCGACCACATTGTTTACCAACAGTATTTCAACGGGCGTGATTCTGGCGGGAGTGATTCAGGGAGCGGTGGCGCAAAGCTACGGGCATTTTGCCGTTTACTGGGTGATTGCGGCGATTTCGGTGGTCACGCTGGTGATGACCGGGCGGGTGAAGGATGTTTGATTTATAAAGTGCCGGATGGCGGCGTAACGGCCTAATCCGGCACAACAATGACTAGCGCATAAACGCGGGCTGCCTGTCTTCGTATTCGGTGATGGCGGCTTCGTGCTGCAGCGTCAGCCCGATGCTGTCCAGACCGTTCAGCATGCAGTGGCGACGGAAGTCATCGATCTTAAAGCTGTAGGACTTATCGCCCGCTTTGACGACCTGCGCCACCAGATCCACTTCAAATGTAATCCCCGGATTGGCTTTCACCAGGGTAAACATTTCATCGACCTGCGCGTCGCTCAGGGTTACCGGCAGCAGTTGGTTGTTGAAACTGTTGCCGTAGAAGATGTCGGCGAAGCTTGGCGCGATCACTACTTTAAAGCCGTAGTCGGTCAGCGCCCACGGCGCATGTTCGCGTGAAGAGCCGCAGCCAAAGTTTTCCCGCGCCAGCAGAATCGACGCGCCTTTATATTCCGGAAAGTTCAGCACAAACTCTGGATTTGGCTGTTGACCCTTTTCGTCCAGGAAACGCCAGTCGTTAAACAGATGGGCGCCAAAACCGGTGCGTGTGACCTTCTGCAAAAACTGTTTCGGGATAATTGCATCGGTATCGACGTTGGCGGCATCCAGTGGGACAACCAGGCCGGTATGCTGGGTAAATTTCTCTGCCATGGTAGTTTCCTTATTTGATGCTGCGAATGTCGGCGAAGTGGCCGGTAACGGCGGCGGCGGCGGCCATCGCCGGGCTGACTAAATGCGTGCGGCCACCGCGGCCCTGACGACCTTCAAAGTTACGGTTGCTGGTGGATGCGCAGCGCTCGCCTGGGTTCAGGCGGTCATTATTCATGGCCAGGCACATGGAACAGCCCGGTAAGCGCCATTCAAATCCTGCTTCGATAAAGATCTTGTCCAGACCTTCCGCTTCCGCCTGCGCTTTCACCGGACCAGAACCCGGCACCACCAGTGCCTGTACGCCCGGCGCGACTTTGCGCCCTTTGGCGATTTCCGCCGCGGCGCGTAAATCTTCAATGCGCGAGTTGGTGCAGGAACCGATAAACACTTTATCGATAGCCACTTCTGTTAACGGAATGCCCGGTTTCAGCCCCATATACGCCAGCGCTTTTTCCGCCGATGCGCGCTCAACGGGATCGGTAAATGATGCCGGATCGGGAATATTATCGTTCACCGAGATCACCTGACCCGGATTCGTTCCCCAGGTTACCTGCGGCGCGATCTCTTCTGCTTGCAGAGTGACGACGGTATCAAACGTTGCGCCGTCGTCGGTTTGCAGCGTTTTCCAGTACTCAACCGCGTGGGCAAAATCCTCGCCCTTCGGTGCGTGTAAACGACCTTGCACATAGTTAAAGGTGGTTTCATCCGGTGCGACCAGACCCGCTTTGGCCCCCATTTCAATGGCCATGTTACACAGGGTCATGCGGCCTTCCATGCTCAGCGCACGGATGGCTTCGCCGCAAAATTCAACCACGTGCCCGGTACCGCCCGCGCTACCGGTTTTACCGATAATCGCCAGCACGATATCTTTCGCCGTGATGCCCGGCGCGGCCTGGCCGTTGACTTCAATCTTCATGGTTTTGGCGCGACCCTGTTTCAGGGTTTGCGTTGCCAGCACGTGTTCAACTTCTGAAGTGCCAATACCGAACGCCAGCGCGCCGAATGCGCCGTGGGTGGCGGTGTGGGAGTCGCCACAGACGATGGTCATTCCCGGCAAGGTCACGCCTTGCTCAGGCCCCATCACGTGGACAATACCCTGATACGGGTGATTCAGGTCGTACAGTTCAACGCCAAATTCATTGCAGTTTTTGATCAGTTCCTGCATCTGAATACGCGCCATTTCGCCGGAGGCGTTAATGTCTTTGGTCTGCGTTGAGACGTTGTGGTCCATGGTGGCGAAGGTTTTACCCGGCTGGCGCACCTGACGGCCATGCGCGCGCAGACCATCAAACGCCTGCGGGGAGGTGACTTCATGCACCAGATGGCGGTCGATATACAGCAGCGGGGTTTCGTTTTGCGCCTCAAAGACGACGTGCGCATCAAATAATTTTTCGTATAACGTTTTGGCCATGATTACACCCCTTCTGCGACGTAACGGGCAATGATATCGCCCATTTCATCGGTACCGACTGCGGCAGCGCCACGGGCCAAATCACCAGTGCGAATGCCTTCTTCTAATGCGCGGTTAATGGCGCTCTCAATTGCGGTTGCCGCATCGTTGGCATCCAGGCTGTAGCGCAGCAGCAGCGCCAGCGACAGGATCTGGGCGATAGGGTTAGCAATGTTTTTCCCGGCGATATCCGGGGCGGAGCCGCCAGCAGGCTCGTACAGACCAAAACCCTGCTCGTTCAGGCTGGCGGATGGCAACATACCCATTGAACCGGTGATCATGGCGCACTCGTCAGACAGAATGTCGCCAAACAGGTTGGAGCACAGCAGGACGTCGAACTGGGAAGGATCTTTGATCAACTGCATTGTCGCGTTGTCGATGTACATATGCGCCAGTTCAACGTCCGGGTATTCATTGGCAATTTCATTGACGATTTCACGCCACAGAATAGAGGTTTGCAGCACGTTAGCTTTATCAATCGACGTGACTTTACGGCGACGCTGGCGAGCTGACTCAAACGCGATACGGGCAATACGTTCGATCTCGAAACGGTGATATACCTCGGTATCAAATGCTTTTTCATGTTGCCCGCTGCCTTCGCGGCCTTTTGGCTGACCGAAGTAGATCCCGCCGGTCAGTTCACGCACGCACAGGATGTCGAAACCGTTAGCGGCGATATCGGCGCGCAGAGGACAAAACGCTTCCAGCCCCTGGTACAGCTTTGCCGGACGCAGATTGCTGAATAATTTGAAGTGCTTACGCAATGGCAGCAGCGCACCGCGTTCAGGCTGCTGGTTTGGCGGCAGGTTTTCCCATTTCGGACCGCCAACGGAGCCAAACAGAATGGCGTCAGCTTGCTCACAGCCTTCAACCGTAGCCGGCGGCAGCGGCTGACCGTGGTTATCAATGGCGGCGCCACCCACGTCGTAGTGGCTGGTGGTAATGCGCATGTTAAAACGGTGGCGAATTGCGTCCAGTACTTTCAAGGCTTGCGCCATCACTTCCGGGCCAATACCGTCACCCGGCAAAACAGCAATATGGTAATTCTTCGACATCACACGGTTTCCTTGTTGTTCTCGTTGTTCTGAGCTTTGCGTTGCAATTCTTTTTCGACTTCTTCGGCGCGCCAGATATTGTTCAGCACATGGACCATCGCTTTGGCGGAAGACTCGACGATATCCGTTGCCAGACCGACGCCGTGGAAGCGGCGACCGTTATAGTTGGCGACGATATCCACCTGACCCAGCGCATCTTTACCGTGCCCTTTGGCGGTCAGGCTGTATTTCACCAGTTCGACGTTGTATTCCGTCACGCGGTTGATGGCCTGATAAATGGCATCAACCGGGCCGTTACCGTTCGCCGCTTCGGCTTTGACGTCTTCACCGCAGGCCAGCTTGACGGAGGCAGTAGCAATGTCATTTGAGCCGGATTGCACGCTGAAGTAATCCAGACGGAAATGTTCTGGCTCTTCCTGCTGTTTGTTAATAAAGGCCAGCGCTTCCAGGTCGTAATCAAATACCTGACCTTTTTTATCCGCCAGCTTCAGGAAAGCGTCGTACAGGTTGTCCAGATTATATTCACTCTCTTTATAGCCCATCTCATCCATGCGGTGTTTCACCGCGGCGCGTCCGGAACGGGAGGTCAGGTTCAACTGTACCTGATTCAGGCCGATGGATTCAGGCGTCATGATTTCGTAGTTTTCACGGTTTTTCAGTACGCCGTCCTGATGAATGCCGGAGGAGTGAGCAAAGGCGCCGCTACCGACAATCGCTTTGTTAGCCGGAATGGGCATGTTACAGATTTGGCTCACTAACTGGCTGGTACGCCAGATCTCCTGATGATTAATGCGGGTCTGTACGTTCAGGATATCTTTGCGCACTTTGATCGCCATGATCACTTCTTCCAGGGAGCAGTTACCAGCGCGTTCGCCGATACCGTTCATCGCGCCTTCCACCTGGCGCGCTCCGGCGTGAACGGCAGCCAGCGCGTTGCCGACGCCCAGGCCTAAATCATCATGGGTGTGTACGGAGATGATGGCTTTATCGATATTCGGTACGCGTTCATACAGACCGGAAATGATTGCGCCAAATTCGAAAGGCATGGTGTAACCGACGGTATCGGGAATATTGATGGTTTTGGCACCCGCATTAATGGCGGCTTCTACTACGCGAGCCAGGTCTGCGATAGGAGTACGGCCAGCGTCTTCGCAGGAGAATTCCACGTCATCCGTGTAATTACGCGCTCGCTTAACCATATAGACAGCTCGCTCGATCACCTCATCCAGCGTGCTGCGTAATTTTGTTGCGATATGCATCGGCGAGGTGGCGATAAACGTATGAATGCGGAAAGCTTCAGCGACCTTCAGGGATTCAGCTGCAACATCGATATCTTTTTCAACGCAGCGCGCTAAGGCGCAAACACGGCTGTTCTTAACCTGACGAGCAATGGTCTGTACTGATTCAAAGTCACCTGGTGAAGAGACCGGGAAACCCACTTCCATCACGTCAACGCCCATGCGCTCAAGGGCCAGCGCAATCTGCAGTTTTTCTTTCACACTCAGGCTTGCCTGTAACGCCTGTTCTCCGTCGCGTAAGGTGGTATCGAAAATAATGACTTGCTGGCTCATGGTTTAGGTCCTTGGTCTTTAGGGCGCCTTGCTTCGAGCATAAAAAAACCCGCGCAACGGCGCGGGTTTCTGTCTTAACTGGAGCTGACTTAATGCTGAATGTCGTCCACCAGTCTACCGCGCAACGAAGATGCGTTTAGTAGTAGTAGACCGTTGAAACGAGCAATGTAAGTCATCAATTAAGCTCCAGGCGAATGCGATATGCTTTTAGTGGTACTGGATATGAACTCCGATGTCAACCCCATCCCTTGTAAATGCCCCTGTAGCAGATAAAAGTTTAGGCAAAACTTAAGCGAATTGTGCTGAATTTGTTGGCGTATATAAAATTAATCTGCTGATGCTTGTACATAATTTTCATGGTTTGACATATTTAAGCATATTTATTCGCATTTATTGTAACGGTTCGTTGAAGTCGATGGCGCGATTAAGATTTTATATCTTTATGATTTGTCTGTTTTTATAGCAATACTGAATAGATCGGGGCACAGCGGAAGGACATGATTGATAAATTAATGTTAACTTTTAATGTATTAATAATATAAACATTTAATTAAAACTTAAATATACATTCATGATGTGTATGATTGTATATTCGCCATGCTTATGGTTATATTGTTTTTGAAATTTAAACATATGAATCATCGTGCAGTGACCTCTGCCACACTGCGCTCGCATTGCTGTTTTGTTCATTTAGGTTTGTACCTTTATGTTTTCCTAATTTTAATGTTTTTCCTTTTTCTTATTTTATATGCATGGTAAATCATATTAGCGGAGGTTATTTCTTTACTCCGTCTGGGAAAAGGGAGTTTAGAGTGACAGTGGAGTTAACTATGCCAGAAGTAAAAATAATAGATAAACCCAATCTTTTAGAGCCAGGAAAACCGCAACTTCGCATGGTTGACCTTAATCTTTTAACCGTTTTTGACGCGGTAATGCAGGAACAGAATATTACCCGCGCTGCGCATACCCTGGGGATGTCGCAACCAGCGGTCAGTAATGCGGTAGCGCGCCTCAAGGTCATGTTTAATGATGAGCTTTTTGTTCGTTATGGTCGGGGGATCCAGCCGACAGCAAGAGCTTTCCAGCTATTTGGTTCCATTCGTCAGGCATTGCAATTAGTGCAAAACGAACTGCCTGGATCGGGTTTTGAACCAGCCAGCAGTGAACGTGTTTTCAATCTCTGCGTATGCAGCCCATTAGATAATATCCTGACATCGTTGATTTATAATCGGGTTGAACAGGTCGCGCCAAACATTAATGTCATATTTAAATCTTCACTTAATCAAAATACCGAGCATCAGCTGCGTTATCAGGAAACAGAGTTTGTTATTAGCTATGAAGAATTCCGTCGTCCAGAATTCTCAAGTATTCCGTTATTCAATGATGAAATGGTATTAGTGGTAAGCAAAAAGCATCCGCGCATTAGTGGTCCATTATTGGAAAACGATGTTTATAATGAGCAACACGCGGTGGTTTCGCTGGATCGCTTCGCATCTTTCAGTCAGCCGTGGTATGACACGCCGGATAAACAATCCTGCGTCGCTTACCAGGGCATGGCATTAATTAGCGTTCTTAATATTGTGTCGCAAACGCATCTGGTCGCTATTGCGCCACGTTGGTTGGCAGAAGAGTTCGCTGATTCTTTAGAACTTCAGATATTACCTTTACCTTTAAAATTGAACAGCCGTACATGTTATCTTTCCTGGCATGAAGCTGCAGGCCGGGATAAAGGACATCAATGGATGGAAGAGCTGTTAGTC
>NZ_JAHLQZ010000200.1:0-6893 GCF_018919505.1 Citrobacter sp. S55_ASV_140 | reverse complement strand
GACAATAAACAGGTAGCAAACCATTGCCATCAGCGCTGAGCACCCTACAAACATCAGCGCGGCATTAAATGAGTGCAACTCGCTCACCAGATACCCAATCACCAACGGAGTAACAATGGAGGCCACGTTGCCAAATACGTTAAATACGCCACCACACAGGCCGACAATCTCTTTCGGCGCGGTATCGGAAATCACCGGCCAGCCCAACGCCCCGAAGCCTTTGCCGAAGAACGCCAGCGCCATCAGCGCGACTACCAGAGCGGTGTTATCGGTGTAGTTACACAGAATAATGGTCGATGCGAGCAGCATGCCGAGCACAATCGGCAGCTTACGCGCCAGGGTGATGCTGGAGCCACGTTTAATCAGATAATCAGAGAACACCCCACCCAGCACGCCGCCAATGAATCCACATAGCGCCGGAATAGACGCCACCAGACCAACTTTGAGGATCGACATACCTTTTTCCTGTACCAGGTAAATCGGGAACCAGGTAAGGAAAAACCAGGTAATTGTGTTAATAAAATACTGTCCGAAGAACACGCCAAGCATCATACGGTTGGTCAGCAACTGCTTGATATAATGCAGCTTAGGACCACCTGACTTCACATCGCCCGGCTTCTTATGGTCCATATCTACGACCGCGCCGTTTTCAGAGATAAACTTCAGCTCTTCTTGCGACATACGCGGGTGATCGGTTGGGTTATGAATAAACTTTATCCATAGCCCGGTGAGCACAAAACCAATCGCCCCCATCACGGTAAAGACGTGCTCCCAGCCCCAGGCGAAAGTCAGCCAGCCGAGCAGCGGCGAAAACAGCGCCAGGGAAAAATACTGTGCGGAGTTAAAAATCGCGGATGCCGTACCGCGCTCTTTGGTCGGGAACCAGGCCGCTACGATACGGGCGTTGGCGGGGAAGGAAGGTGCTTCTGAGAAGCCCAACATAAAGCGCATGATGAACATTGAAATACCTGCCCAGGCCAGCGGGAACATGTCCACAAAGCCCTGCAGGAAGGTAAACAGCGACCAGAAGAACAGGCTCCAGGTATAGACTTTCTTCGAGCCGAACTTATCGAGCAGCCAGCCGCCGGGGATTTGCATCAGCAGGTAAGCCCAACCGAAGGCGGAAAAAATATACCCCATTGAGATGGCGCTGAGGTGCAACTCTTTCGCCACTTCCGTGCCGGCAATTGACAGCGTCGCACGGTCCGCATAGTTAACGGCAGTTACAATAAAAATTATCAATAATATTAAATAGCGGGTATGTGTACCTTTCTTTTTCTCGACAATTGTATCCAGAATCATTCTATTTACCTCGGGCACATAAAAATGTTTTTATTATTATTTGTTAGCTATCCCTGGTGATAAATTACCGATAATAAAAACACATAATAATTTATCAGACGTTATGAAACCGTGATTTAGTATAATCAGCAGAGCAACGTTAATCATTGTGCAGACGCTCAATAATTACGCGTTGTTAAAATAATATTTTGGGCATATGCACACACGCATGGGCGCTAATGCACACATTTACTGATTAATCCCCTTGGTGGTACGGTCCTGCTGAGTTTAAGTGATCATGATCACATTCTTAATTTTAAACTCCTGACATTCTTATTTCACGATACCGAATATTTATTACTGATAATTAGATTCAAAATATAAATACCCACACTATTATTACCACCTTGCTGGAGAATACTGGACAATGGCCGACATCGAAATCAGACAAGAATCGCCCTCGGCGTTTTATATTAAAGTTCACGCAACAGATAATGTGGCGATTATTGTCAATGACAATGGCCTGAAAGCCGGGACGCGTTTTCCGGATGGGCTGGAGCTGATTGAACATATTCCCCAGGGTCATAAAGTGGCGCTATGCGATATTCCTGTTCACGGCGAAATTGTGCGTTATGGCGAAGTGATAGGCTATGCCGTTCGCGATATCCCGCGCGGTAGCTGGATTGATGAATCCATGGTTGAGCTGCCCAAGGCCCCGCCGCTGGAGACGCTGCCGCTGGCGACCAAAGTACCGGAGCCGCTACCGCCTCTTGAGGGTTATACCTTCGAAGGCTATCGCAATGCAGACGGCAGCGTCGGCACCAAAAATCTGCTCGGCATCTCCACCAGCGTACACTGCGTAGCGGGCGTGGTGGATTATGTGGTGAAAATCATTGAGCGCGATCTGCTCCCCAAATACCCGAATGTCGATGGCGTGGTGGGGCTTAATCACCTGTACGGCTGCGGGGTGGCGATTAACGCTCCGGCCGCCATTGTGCCGATTCGTACCATCCATAATATTGCGCTGAACCCCAACTTTGGCGGTGAAGTGATGGTTATTGGCCTCGGCTGCGAAAAACTGCAACCAGAGCGACTGCTGGAAGGGACTCATGATGTAAAAAGTATCCCGGTCGACAGCGCCAGCATCGTCAGCCTGCAGGATGAAAAGCACGTCGGCTTTCAATCAATGGTTGCTGATATTTTGCACGTGGCAGAACGCCATCTGGCAAAGCTCAACCAACGCCAACGTGAAACCTGCCCGGCATCAGAACTGGTGGTCGGTATGCAGTGCGGCGGTAGCGATGCCTTTTCCGGCGTCACGGCCAACCCGGCGGTCGGTTATGCCTCCGACCTGTTAGTACGCTGCGGCGCGACCGTGATGTTCTCGGAAGTGACCGAAGTGCGCGATGCTATCCATCTTCTTACCCCGCGTGCGATTAACGAAGAAGTAGGTAAGCGCCTGCTCGAAGAGATGGCCTGGTACGATAACTACCTGGATATGGGCAAGACTGACCGCAGCGCCAACCCTTCACCGGGCAACAAGAAAGGCGGTCTGGCAAACGTGGTGGAAAAAGCGCTGGGCTCAATCGCCAAATCAGGCAAGAGCGCCATCGTCGAAGTATTGTCGCCGGGCCAGCGCCCAACCAAACGAGGACTGATTTACGCCGCGACCCCCGCCAGCGATTTTGTCTGCGGTACACAGCAGGTTGCTTCCGGGATCACCGTGCAGGTATTCACCACCGGTCGCGGTACGCCGTACGGCCTGATGGCGGTGCCGGTGATAAAAATGGCGACGCGTACTGAGCTGGCCAATCGTTGGTTTGACCTGATGGACATCAACGCCGGTACCATCGCCACCGGAGAAGAAACCATTGAAGACGTGGGTCTGAAATTGTTCGAGTTTATTCTCGAGGTCGCCAGCGGGCGTAAGAAAACCTTCTCGGATCAGTGGGGACTGCATAACCAACTGGCGGTGTTTAACCCGGCGCCAGTGACCTGATTGCTGAAAGTGAAATTCGATTACAGGTCGGGGAGTTCGAAAACTTTCCGACCTTTTTGTCAAATACTCACCAGAACAACCTCAATCCCATGCTTACGTAAGCCTTCCAGACTCTCCTCTGGAATATTTTCATCAACAATAATCATATCGATCCGCTGGGTATCAATGATCTTATGCAGACTGGAGCGATTAAACTTCGTCGAGTCGGTAACAACGATGATGCGCTCCGCGACTTCACTCATCCGGCGATTGAGACGCGCTTCATCCTCATTGTGTGTGCTAACACCACGCTCTAAGTCGATAGCATCAACGCCAAGAAACAGCATGTCGAAGTGATAATTTTGTAGCGATTGCTCAGCCTGATCGCCATAAAAGGATTGCGACTGACGACGCAAGTGACCGCCGGTCATCAGCAGCTCAACCCCTTCGGCTTCCAGTAACGCATTAGCGACATTCATACCATTGGTCATTGCAATCACATTGGTATGCTGGCGCATCAGGCGGGCAATTTCATACGTCGTGGTGCCGGAATCAAGGATCACGCGGTGCCCCGGTTTAATCAACTCTGCGGCGGCTCTGGCAATACTGCGTTTTACCGCCGTATTGAGCGAACTTTTGTCTTCAACAGAAGGCTCAACACCAGGCGTAGCGCTATCGCAAATCAGCGCCCCACCATAGGCGCGTACCGCAATCCCCTGTTTTTCCAGAAAAGCGAGGTCGTTACGAATCGTGACCGTGGAGACGCCATAAAATAAGGAAAGATCGTTAACCTGAACGCTTCCCTGCTGCCGTAACCGCTGGATGATCTGCTCGCGCCTTTCGCTGGTGCCGATAACGCGCTTGTCTGCAGAAGACTCGGTGTTACTCATAAGAAATCCTTTAGTTGTCTCTTTCGTTTTATTTCGTTTTGTCTATTAACGCCTTTCTTTTACGCGAATGCAAGCCCCACAAGCAGGGAAGAGTCGAACAGATTCACGCTGAAACCTTTCATTGCGTTTCTTTTGTGAAACAGATCGGAAAACTATTATCTTTCGTTTTATTTTTAAATCACCATGATGCAGTATTAAATGAAACAAAACGAAAGATTGATGTCGCAGTTATCTGACCTGGAGAGGAAAGTGAAACATCTAACTAAAATGGTCGAGCAACATAAACGGGGGAAGGCAAACGGGATTTATGCCGTTTGTTCCGCGCATCCAATCGTACTGGAAGCCGCAATTCGCTACGCCCATGCCAATCATACACCGCTATTGATCGAAGCAACTTCTAATCAGGTTGACCAGTTTGGCGGCTATACGGGTATGACACCAGCCGATTTTCGCAGTTTTGTCTGCGGTTTAGCCGACTCGCTTAATTTTTCTCAGGATATGCTGATTCTCGGTGGAGACCACCTTGGACCAAACCGTTGGCAAAATCAGCCAGCAGAACAAGCAATGGCCAACGCTGACGATTTGATCAAGAGTTATGTCGCCGCTGGCTTTAAAAAGATCCACCTTGATTGCAGCATGTCTTGTGCTAACGACCCGGTTCCACTAACGGATGAAATCGTCGCTGAGCGCGCCGCGCGCCTGGCAAAAGTTGCCGAAGAAACCTGTATTGCGCATTTTGGTGAGTCTGACCTGGTCTATGTAATTGGCACAGAAGTCCCGGTTCCTGGCGGCGCTCACGAAGCATTAACCGAACTGGCGGTAACAACGCCGGATGCGGCACGCGCAACGCTGCAGGCCCACTATCACGCCTTTGAAAAGCGCGGACTGGAAGGTATCTGGCCGCGTATCATCGCCCTGGTGGTGCAACCCGGCGTCGAATTCGACCACACCCACATCATTGATTACCAACCGCAGAAAGCCGTGTCACTCAGCAAAATGGTGGAAGACTACGACACGCTGATTTTTGAAGCGCATTCTACCGATTACCAAACGCCTCAGTCCTTGCGCCAGTTGGTTAAAGATCATTTCGCGATCCTGAAAGTCGGCCCGGCGCTGACCTTTGCCCTGCGCGAAGCGTTATTTTCATTAGCCGCTATTGAAGAGGAATTGCTGCCCGCAAAAGCCAGCTCAGGCCTGCGACATGTCCTGGAAAGCGTGATGCTTGATCGACCGGAGTACTGGCAGAGCCACTATCACGGCGATGGCAACGCGCGCCGTTTGGCCCGCGGATATAGCTACTCAGATCGGGTTCGTTACTACTGGCCGGACAGCCAGATTGATGAGGCATTCGAACGTCTGGTGCGTAACCTGGCCGACGAACCGATCCCGTTACCGCTGATTAGCCAGTATCTACCCTTGCAGTACGTAAAAGTGCGCGAGGGAGATCTCAGCGCGACACCGCGAGAACTCATCATTAACCATATTCAGGACATACTGCAGCAATATCACTGCGCCAGCCTGGGTGATTCATCCCATAACGCATAACAAGAAAGAGAAAAATACCATGCCAAACATTGTATTAAGTCGCATTGACGAACGTTTAATTCACGGTCAGGTCGGTGTGCAATGGGTCGGATTTGCGGGGGCAAATCTGGTGCTGGTCGCCAATGATGAGGTGGCTGAAGATCCGGTGCAGCAAAACCTGATGGAAATGGTTCTGGCGGAAGGGATTGCCGTGCGCTTCTGGTCACTACAAAAAGTAATCGACAATATTCACCGTGCCGCCGATCGCCAGAAAATTTTGCTGGTCTGCAAATCGCCTGCGGATTTCTACCGTCTGGTCGAAGGCGGTGTTCCTGTTAATCGTATCAACGTTGGCAACATGCACTATGCCAACGGCAAGCAGCAAATCGCCAAAACGGTTTCTGTAGACGCTGCCGATATAGCGGCGTTCAACGGGTTGAAAGCCGCTGGGGTGGAATGCTTCGTTCAGGGCGTTCCCACAGAACCCGCCCAGGACCTCTATAAACTTCTCTGAGGGATTCACAATGGAAATCAGTCTGTTGCAGGCTTTTGCGTTGGGTATTCTCGCCTTTATTGCAGGCCTGGATATGTTCAACGGGTTAACGCACATGCACCGCCCGGTTGTTCTCGGGCCGCTGGTCGGCCTGATTCTGGGCGATCTGCATACCGGTATTTTAACCGGGGGTACGCTGGAACTGGTGTGGATGGGTCTGGCTCCGCTGGCGGGAGCACAGCCGCCAAACGTCATCATCGGTACCATCGTGGGGACGACTTTCGCCATCACCACTGGCGTAAAACCGGAAGTCGCTGTCGGTGTTGCTGTACCGTTCGCGGTAGCGGTACAAATGGGTATTACCTTCCTCTTCTCCGTGATGTCCGGGGTGATGGCGCGCTGCGATCGCATGGCGGCGAATGCCGATACAGACGGAATTGAGCGGGTCAACTATCTGGCGTTACTGGCGCTGGGGACGTTCTACTTCTTATGCGCTTTCCTGCCGATTTACTTTGGCGCGGAACATGCCAAAACAGCTATAGATGTTCTGCCGACCCGCCTAATTGACGGCCTCGGCGTGGCAGGCGGCATCATGCCAGCTATCGGTTTCGCCGTACTGCTGAAAATCATGATGAAAAACGTCTACATCCCTTACTTCATCCTGGGTTTTGTCGCCGCCGCCTGGCTTAAACTCCCTGTGCTGGCGATCGCCGCCGCAGCACTGGCC
>NZ_JAHLQZ010000001.1:0-106140 GCF_018919505.1 Citrobacter sp. S55_ASV_140 | reverse complement strand
GGAATGCGGATTATAATACGGCAGAGAAAATTCTGATGGAACAGGCACCTATTGCACCAATTTATCAGTATACCAACGGGCGGTTAATTAAACCGTGGCTGAAAGGGTACCCGATTACTAACCCTGAAGATGTCGCATACAGCCGCACAATGTATATTGTGAGGCACTAATCAGTACTGGCCTCATGTTAACGCAAGGTAACCACGGATAAACCCAGAGCTGGCGCAGTTTACCGCGCTAGTTTCTCTTTAGCATCTGAAAGCCAGAGAGAAAAACTGCAAGATTGCAGACCGTGATGGCCTGTATGTTCTGGTTACGCCAGCGGATTCGGTGTCCTTTCTGTAGTCTCTCTGTTTGTAGCCCAATAAAAAATCGTTTTCCCCGTTACTCGGGGGGATAGTCATGTTATCTGTCATCTTCTGGCAGACAAGTAGAATTCGCATATGGAAGGGCGGCTTTCGGAAATAAATTAGACATGGGCCAATTTCTGACCTGCCGCCATCATCCGCCGGGCGTTTTACTCGATAACCACTGTCATTTCCTGCTTGGCATTTTGCATCGAAACGAGGGTGCGGAAGGATTTGATATTCCCTGATGCGAAAAAGAGATCGCGGGTCAGGGCCTCGTACTCCGCCATATCGCGGACGTTCATTACCAGCAGGAAATCAAAATCGCCGGTAACGTAATAAACCTGTTGCACCTGCGGACAACTCACGAACCGCTGCTTGTCTTCTTCCAGCAGATCGAGACGCTCATTTTCAATGGTGACCTGCGCCATGATAGTGATAGGGCGACCAACTTTAGTGGCGTCGATCAGGCTGACGCTGCCTCTAATAATACCGGCTTCTTCCAGTGCAGCGATCCGCCGATTGACTGCCGAGGGGGAAAGGCTGACGAGATCGGCGATCTCTCGCTGCGACAGGCGATTATTGCGCTGCAACAGTGTGAGTATTTTTTTATCCCAAGTGTCCAGTTTCATCGTTTCAACGGCCTTATAAAAGTGTGATACGCCTCACTAATGCAACTTTGTTGCGCCAGATAGGTAAATCAGATTGAAAATTGCGCCTCTTAGGGCAATTTTGCGCCATTTTACCGTTGGGGGCAGTGTACCATCTCAATCAGTGGGAAGACGATAAATCGTGTTTTTTAGCCGATAACGACACAACCCACATTATTTCACAACCCGTTCATTCCGTTATTCGGCCTGCGCTTAATTTGGCCGCGTGGAGCTCTACGCCTGTTGTTTAGTGGGGGGAATTAATTCATCGCGGCATGACGGTATGAATAAAAAAGGTGTATTTATGACGGACATAATGAAATACCAATTCAATTCTCGCCAAAAAGTTTATGGTCAGGGCGTCGATCTCAGCCTGCTCAATGACCGTGTCGGCGCAGACGTGCTGGCTTTTCACCAGAAATTTCCTGACTACCGGGTAACGCCGCTACGCAAGCTGGGCTATTTAAGCCAGCGTCTGGGGCTGGGGTCGCTGCATATTAAAGATGAGGCGCAGCGATTTGGTCTTAATGCGTTTAAAGGGCTGGGTGGATCTTATGCTATGGGGAAATATCTCGCCGAACGACTCGGGCGTGACATTAATACCCTGAGCTTCGCCGATCTTAATTCGCCGGAAATTAAAGCCCGCATTAAAGATATTGTGTTTGTGACGGCCACCGACGGCAATCACGGGCGCGGCGTGGCGTGGGCGGCGGAGCAGCTTGGGTTACGGGCGGTGGTCTACATGCCGAAAGGTTCATCGCTGGTGCGGGCGCAAAATATTCGTCGACATGGCGCTGAATGCACCATCACCGATCTTAACTACGACGATACCGTGAGGCTGGCTGATAAAACCGCTAAAGAGCGGGGATGGGTGCTGTTGCAGGATACTGCCTGGCAAGGTTACGAACAGATTCCAACCTGGATCATGCAAGGTTATATGACGCTCGCCGTTGAAGCCTGGGATCAACTGATGCAAAGCGGGGCGCCGCTGCCGACACATCTCTTTTTGCAGGCTGGGGTTGGCTCCTTCGCGGGCAGCATCATGGGCTATTTCGTCGAAAAAATGCAGCAGCAAGCGCCGACAATCGTCATTGTCGAACCGCATAAAGCAAATTGTCTATACCGCTCGGCGACCATTAATGATGGTCAGCCGCACAGCGTCGGCGGCGATATGGCGACCCTGATGGCCGGACTTGCCTGCGGCGAGCCAAACATCACCAGTTGGCCGATGCTGCGCGACCATGCCCGCTGCTTTATCTCCGCTGACGATCATCTTGCCGCCAACGGTATGCGTTTGCTGGCTGCGCCGCGCCCCGGCACTGATGAACCCTTTATCTCCGGCGAATCCGGCGCTATCGGCGCGGGGGTGCTGTATGCGCTGATGACCCAGCCGGAGTTTCGCCATCTCGCCGAATCGCTGCGGCTCAATGCCGATGCGCACGTCCTGTTAATCAGTACCGAAGGGGACACTTCCCCGGATGTCTATGAAGACATCGTCTGGTTTGGCCGCAATGGCTAACCGCCAACGGCAATAATAAGAGGGCCATCTTACCTACCCTACATGCCCTTGGTATGACATGCGTTCTGACAATAAATAAAACATACGCGATTTCGCGTAATGCTGAGAGAACATGACCGATGAATACTGAAACTGCTGTTACAGAAGAAAGAGGATATTGTAATTCCACAAAATGGCATGGCGAAGATACCGTTTGGGTGCTTGGCCTGTTCGGAACGGCGATTGGCGCTGGGGTGCTGTTTCTACCAATAAATGCCGGGATCGGCGGCTTTTGGCCGCTATTGATTGTTTTCGTTCTTGCTTTTCCGATTACCTATCTGGCGCATCGCGGACTGGCGCGCTTTATTTACTCTTCGAATACGCCGGAAAGCACCATTACCGATGTTATCGGCGAACATTTCGGCGCGCTGGCGGGGAAGGTGTTTACCGTTATCTATTTTTTCGCCGTCTATACCATTTTGATTATGTATGCAGTGGCGATCACCAATACTGCGCAGAGTTTTATCCGCCACCAGCTCGGCTTGGCGGAGCCGCCACGGGCGCTGGTGGCTATCGTGTTGATTCTCGGGCTGATGCTTATTGTCCGCCTGGGGCAGCGGCTGATCATGCGAGTGATGAGCACCCTGGTTTATCCCTTTATTATCTCGCTGATATTTATGTCGCTGTTTCTGATTCCGCACTGGAACGGCGCGATTTTTCACACCGTAAGCATTAGCGCGATGGGGGATGGGCGCAGCATTTTCTTGACGCTGTGGATGACGTTTCCGGTATTGGTGATGTCGTTTAACCACTATCCGATTATTTCGCCGATGGTCGTGCGCCAGAAACAGCGCTACGGCCTGGAACTTGCCGAGCGCAAATGCGCACAGATTCAGCGCTATGGCATCCTGTTGATGATAGTGGTCGTGCTGTTTTTCGTCCTCAGTTGCGTGTTAAGTCTGTCGCCACAGCAACTGGCGGAAGCGAAGGCGCAAAACCTCTCAATACTTTCGTATCTTGCGAACCAGTTTGACACGCCAATTATTGCCTGGCTGTCGCCGATTATCGCATTTGTCGCCATTACCAAATCATTTCTGGGCCACTATATCGGCGCGTATGAATCACTGCGAGACCTGATTCTTGAGGCTGCCGCCTCTCGGGGGAAAAAGCCAGGTATTCGCGCGGTTGACGCTGTTATCCTGGTTTTTATGGTTCTGACCTGCTGGTTCGCTGCCTATAAAAACCCCAGTATTCTCGGCATTATTGAGTGCATCAGCGGCCCTACTGGGGCGGCCATCCTACTGCTGTTACCGATGTATGCCATCCATAAATTACCGGTGCTGGCACCGTATCGCGGCAAAGCCAGCAACATTTTTGTCACCCTGATTGGGTTGATTACCGTATCTGCCATTTTTTACGGCATGTTCCAGTAACCACGATGAATAGCGAGATGTTTTTATGAGTCATTATCTGCAGATTAACGGCCAGCGGCTTATCGATTCTTTGTTCGCGCTCGGCGAATGTGGCGCGCTGGAGGGCGGGGGCGTCTGTCGCCTCGCGGCGACCGCGGAGGATAAAGCGGGCAGGGACTTTGTCGTTGCAAGAATGAAAGCGCTGGGTCTGGCAATCTATATCGATGCTATTGGCAATGTTACTGGCGTCTATGCCGGTGAAGAGGCGTTACCGATGGTCATGATGGGCTCGCATATTGACACCGTCGGCACTGGCGGTTTGTACGACGGCAATTACGGCGTGATGGCGGGTCTGGAGGTGATTGCCACTCTTTTAGAGGCGGGCATTCGTCCCCGTCGTCCGCTGGCGGTCACCTTCTTTACCAACGAAGAAGGCGTACGTTTTCAGCCCGATATGATGGGCAGCGTGGTGTTTGCTGGTGAATATCCTCTTGATGCAGCGTTGGCAGCGAAGGATCTTGATGGGGTAACTCTTGATGAGGCGTTATGCGAGATTGGTTACAAAGGCGCTTGTCGACCGGGTGACCTGTCGGTGGATAGCTACGTTGAACTGCATATCGAACAGGGACCGATCCTCGACAAAGAGAGAATTGATATCGGAGTAGTAACCGGCGTGCAGGGGATTTCGTGGCAGGAATTTACGTTGACCGGTGTCTCCAACCATGCGGGCACCACGCCGATGAATATGCGCCACGATGCCGGACTGGCGGCGGCGAAGATCGCCGTATACGCCCGTGAACTGGCGCTTACTCTTGGTGGCGATCAGGTGTCTACTGTCGGACATATGGTCTTTAAACCGAACCTGATTAACGTGATTCCCAACCATGTCGTGATGACGGTGGATTTGCGCAATACCGATAATGAGACCTTAAAACTGGCGGAACAACGGCTTGCCGAGTTTGTCGCCAGAACGGCACAAGAAGAGGGCGTCGAAATAACCAGTCGTTCGCTGGTGCGTTTTAACCCGGTTATTTTTGCCGATGAAATTGTCAATGCCGTAGAAGACGAGGCAAAGCGTCAGGCGCTGAGTTGTAGGCGTCTGCCGAGCGGTGCAGGTCATGATGCGCAGTTTATGGCCTCGGTTTGCCCGGCCGGGATGATCTTCGTCCCCTGCGTTGATGGCATTAGTCACAACGTCAAAGAGCATAGCGAAGCCAAAGACCTGATTGCCGGTGCCAACGTGCTGCTGCAGGTGGTATTACAACGCGCCCAGCGCGCGGAATAGCGTTTTACAGGAGAATAATATGAATCAGGAACAGTTAAAGCAGCAGCTTATTGCATGGCGTCGTCATCTGCATGCCAACCCGGAAAGTGCCTTTGAAGAGGTAAAAACTGCGCAATTCATCGCCGAAAAACTCGAGGCGATGGGGATCGAAGTGCATCGTAACATTGGTAAAACCGGGCTGGTGGGTGTGCTGAAATGCGGTGACGGAAAGGGCGTTATCGCTATTCGCGCCGATATTGACGCTATCCAGTTGACAGAACAGGGCGAGCGGTCTTATCGATCGGGCACCGCTGAACGTATGCACGGTTGTGGACATGACGGCCATACCTGCATTGCGCTGGGTGCTGCGCAGTTGCTGTTGCAGCGTCAGAACTTCAATGGCAACGTCTGTTTTGTTTTTCAGCCAGCTGAAGAGCCGGGTTACGGTGCGAATGCGATGATGGCGGACGGCGTTATCGAGCGTTTTGCCATTGAAGAGATTTATGGTCTGCACAATATGCCAGGCATGAAGGCTGGAACCATCGCTACGCGGGTGGGGGGGATCATGGCCAGTGAAGATAACTTTATTATTCGCATTACCGGTCAGGGGGCACATGCCGCACGTCCGCATATGAGTAAAGATCCGTTGGTGATTGCGGCGGAGATTATTCTGGCGCTGCAAACCATCGTTTCGCGCAACGTCGATCCTAACGTGCCGGCGGTTATTTCATGTACGGAACTGCACACCGATGGCATCCGCAATGCCATTCCCACCCATGTTGAAATTAAGGGCGATACCCGCAGCTACTCCCCTGAGGTGCAGACCTTGCTGGAAGAACGGATGCGAACCATCAGCGAAGCCATTTGCGCGATGCATGGGGCGCAGTGCGAGTTTATTTATACGCACGAGTTCGCGCCAACGGTGAATTGGCAACATTGCGTGGACGTGGCGGTGAACGCGGCAGAGAACGTTGTGGGGGAGAAGAACGTCGATGGCAATGTCGCGCAGATGATGATCTCGGAAGACTTCGGCGCTTTCCTGCAGAAAATTCCAGGCTGCTTTGTCTTTTTAGGTAACGGCGATGCGTCAGACCCGCAGGGCAATACGCCGCTGCACAATGCCTGTTATGACTTTAACGATGAAATTTTACTAACCGGCGCGGAATATTTTGCCGAGATCGTCAGAATCCGCCTGTCGCAGTAATGCCCGGTCAGGTTTCAGAAGGACCGGCAGACATCCGGTCCTCAAGGGCGGTTATTTCAGCTCCAGTGTGGTTATCACACGGGCAATATCCGCGATATCACCTGCTGACAAAGGCTGCAGGGGGCGAGGGAGGCAGTCCGTATCGGTAAGTCCAAGCACGCCTGCGGCAGCAGCAATAACGCGGATGCTTCCGCCATGTTTACGGAACAGCGCCCACAATGGCTCAAGGCGCGTTGTCAGGGCAGTAACGCGTTCATGATCGTTCGCCGCCGCTGCGTCAGTAATTTGTTTCGCCATCACCGGAAACAAACCACCGCTAACGGAGTACCACACTTCACAGCCGGCATTTAATCCCAGCCCGGCATAAGCATCCCCACTGATACCGATGGTTACGCCAGGACGCAGGTGTTGACGTAATGCCTCGACCCGCTCTCTCGCTGCAGTCGGGCTATCCGGGACACCAGGGAGCTTGACCGAGCGAACCCCCTCAAGTGAGGATAGACGACCGTGCAGTTCATCCGTAAAGGTAAAATGTGTGGTGCCCGGGTTATCATAGATGCACACCGGCACAGACGCGTGTCGGGTAACGGTCTCAAATAGTGCAAAGACTTCTTCGTCACGGAGCGGCTGGTAGCTGAAAGCCGGGAGCAGCAGGGCATTTGCGCCCGCGGCTTGCGCATCGTCTGACAGATGCAGGATGGCTTCCGTGCTGACAGTACCCACACACACCATGACAGGGATCTCTCCGGCGTGCTGTGTTGCCAGAATCGCGATGCGCTTGCGTTGCTCTCGGGTCAGATAAGCGTAGCTTCCGGTTGATCCCAGGATACCCATAGAATCAACCCGGGCTTCTGTTAGGCGAGAAAGAATATGACTGAAGCCCTTTTCATCCACGCCGCTGGTGGTGACTGGAGTTAAGGGAAACGCAGACAAGCCAGTAAACATAGGTGTTTGTCCTGAATAAGATTACTGGTGCTGATCTTCGATGAGAGTAATTTCAAACCACAGACCTGGCATCATTTTTTCCAGACCGTCAGTCAGCATTCGTCCTGCTTCATGAAGCTTTTCCAGCGGCATCTGTGGCAGACTTTCCAGAATAAACCACATTTGCTGCGCTTCAACACTTAAACGTGTCCTTATCCCTTGCCTCCAGTTCCAGCGACGGCAGGTGACGCCAGCATTGTCACGCCAGATAACCTCTCCGGGGGAGGGATACTCGATAACAGGTGCGCCTTCTTTCATCGTGTCAAAGGGCTCGGTACCTTCCGCAATGGTCAGACGCGGATTACCCTGGTAAGCGGAAATATTCTCGCCACCAACCGGAACGGCATAGCGGAGGCTGACGGCGTTATAAAGATCAACAACAGGATCCAGTGCTGGCATCATGCCATCACGAAGCACGCGCTTACGTAGCGCATCAGCTGAACAAGGCGTGCGCTTTGGTTTGGCGCCAAATGATTGAAAAACGCCAGCCCATGCGGCCAGATGAGACTCCGCCCATTCCGGTCTGCCTGCCAGAACCGCCTCACAAGCTTCCAGCAAGGCGGCCCTGCCAACGTCAGGATTCTGTACCGGCGCGGCTTTTACGTAGATACTAAGCGCTCGAAAACCGGGAGCAGTACGATAAACTTCCGGGGCAATTGACGGAGAATGTGTTAACACGGGATAATCCTGTAATGACCAATTTATTTTATGATATCGACCAATGACCAAAAAAGTCAACTTAATGACCGATGCGGGTGCAGATGTCAGCACCGTCAATGAAGCTGTTTCGCAGCGAATTAAGCAGTACCGTAAACAAAAAAAAATGTCGCTTGATGAGCTGTCCAGGCAGGCAAATGTCAGTAAGGGAGCGCTGGTCGAGATTGAAGGATGTAAGGCCAATCCCAGTATTGCGCTGTTATGCCGTCTGGCTGCAGCAATGGGGGTATCGGTGGCTGATTTTGTCGATGTAGGGACAAAACCAACCGTCCATCTTATTGCTGAATGTGAGATCCCTGAACTCTGGAAAGGCGACAAAGGAGGAAGAGCAAGGCTTCTTGCTGGTTCCGGGGGGCCGGATATGACAGAGCTCTGGATGTGGGAAATGCAGCCAGGAGAAAAGTTTGCTTCTCCCGGTCACTCTACGGGAACACTTGAATTGTTTTATGTACAAACGGGGACGCTCACGCTTGGCGTACAAGAGCATCTGTATCTGGTTAATTCCGGTTGTTCTGCAACGGCCAGAACGGATGTCCCTCATTTCTATGAAAACCGGGGTGAGAGCCCACTGATATTTATCATGACAGTGAATGAGAAAGCATCCTGAGTAACTCGTAAGAATGAGATGTGTAGGGATAAAAATCGTCCGGACATACGCTCAAGATCTATTTCTCAGAGATAACTACGGGCTGGCTTTGTTCCCGATATACCTGTCTGTCAGATCCCGTGCTTTGTCATCTCCGGAAACTGAAGGCTGGTGAAGGATACCGGCCTCCCGGGCATTTGCATCGCATAGCGATGCTGTTCAATCACTGACCTGCATTGTTTTGACTATCCTCAGACAACAGCACCTCCCTTAAAGCTGTGATGATGAATATAACCATATGATTTTATGGGTTTTCATTGTTATACCTATTCTGTCATTAACGTATCTGACTTGCTGAGTCATACATACATAATCTGCGTTTTTTGGGTTCACCTTTCAAAAGATTTATAGATCCTGGTCAATATGTTGACCTTATTATGCCAATAATATGACCGGTAGATCCTGACGATCACACTGGCTGAACCCCAGGATCAAGGTACTTTATACAAAGATATTTGGACTAATAAGGCAATTTGAAGAAGAAAACGCAGCCACTGGTCTTACTGCTCTGTCAGTTTGACTCACTGGCACGTGTTCAAAAATCTCAGCAAAAGCCATAACAGAGATAACATACATGATAAAACCAACGGACTATGAACCTGAACCAGGTCTGGGGAAACATAGCTGGCCACAGGTAATCAAATGGCTACTCATCATTCTGGTCATTTATGCAGTATGCAGTGTTTTTATTTCAAATCCTTTTTCTATTTTTGTGGACAGAGTAACTCCCGTAGATTACTCAAGAATAATGTATTTTCATGGCTTGTCTGTAGGTCTTGCTGGTCTGACTGCTCTACTGGTTAGTCAGATTTATGGTCTTGACGGAAAATTCAAAAAAATTATTTTCTATTGCACAATAGCCACAATTTTAATTGGTGTAAGTGGTGGTGCGATCAATCGTTCTATGGAATACAGCAAGCTTGCATTGTGGTACCAAATTCTTTCTTTTTTATCGCTTGATGTGATACTGATAACAATGTTATCAGGACTTATTCTGTCAAAAAATAAAGAATTAAAGTCATCACGAACATATTATCTGGTTATAGCCGCATCCTGCACAGCTGTCATTGCCGCACTGATTGGCGATTTAGCCGGGTTCATTCTTGATTTTGGCGATTGGCTGGGAATATTAGGTTGGTATGCTGGTAAGATTGGTTATACCCTACCGGAATGGCAGGACAATTTACTACGCTCTCACTCTGACATGATGGTAGTGGCTGTCATTGGTCTTATACTGTCGGCAGTGACCTGGAGATACGGGAGATATTTATCCGGATATGCTGCAAAGATAAAAGCAACTGGTGAATGGCTGGTTATTTTTGGGCTGGTTGCTGTTGTTATTATTTTAGTGGTATCAGGTTTCGGTGGTTCTCATTTACAGATCCCTCATATATTTACAGAAAAAGGATTCTTTGAACCCAGAGGCCATAGTGTGGCTGGTATTGATTTAGGTGATTTTACAATCGGTACCTTTATTTTATGTGGCGGTTTACTTCTGATTGGCGCAATACTTTTCGGAAAAGGGAAAAATGGCGTCAAACTAAACAAATCCAGCAAGTACACTCTTATGGGGATCTTCCTTACATGGTGTAGCATAGTGATTACCGTAGCAGGTATGGGGTTCCTGGAAGAGTATCGAGCCGATCTTTATAACTCAGCTAACCCTGTGCCACTAGGGGAGTATGGTTTTGCATTCCGCATGCTGCATCTTGATGTCAGTTTGATATTATTTCCGGCTATTATGGTTGTTATGTTGTTTGCCCAGCATTTACTGAAGGATGAACAGACAAAACTTATCCAATGGGTTTTACGCACAGGCGTCTTGCTTTGCTCTATTGGATCCCTGATATACATGATACTGAACCCCCAGGCCTTTGGTCCCGGTTACTGGGTCGTCGGCTCCGGTTTCATATTTGTTGTAATGGGGATGTGCTACTTTTTTGTTAAAAGCGATAATCACATTAAAGAAAGATTTAATCCGTAAACCATCATCTGGATCCTTTAAACGGATACAGACGATGGCTGTTGGTTACGTATTACAGATCAGGTGCCACCATTAAGGTGGCATCATTAGTTTGATCTCATCTGAATGTTGTAGTTTGTTATGCAGACTACAACATTACTCAGAATTTATAGTGTCGACCTGAAGGAGCTATGTCCGGAACCATGAATTAGGTTCATATGCCATGTTGGTTCCGTAGAGCCAGTCCTGTCCTGATGCGTTCATAAAAGCTGATATCGCAGCCTTTATCCTTTCTTACCCTCATCTTTAACAGAACAACCTCATCTGTATTAATGAATGCCATGCATAGGTCAAATCAGAGATGACTGGGTAATCACGGCGGGGTTTCTGGCCTAAAATAGTGTTTTAACATGACAGGGGCTTGGCCGTGGAATACTCAGTACTAAGTAACAACTGCAGAATGCCGATGGTTGGTTTTGGCGTTTTTAAGGTCACCGATAAGGAAGAGTGTAAGCAGTCAGTTTTAAGCGCTATTCGCACCGGTTACCGCCTCATCGATACCGCAGCCGTATACAGCAATGAAGATGCCGTGGGTGGGGCCGTTCGTGAAGCCATCGCTGAAGGTTTGTGTACTCGCGAGGAGTTATTCATCACTTCTAAGCTGTGGGTCCAGGATATGGCCAACTACGATATGGCTAAAGCCGGTATTGAGGCGTCGCTGAAAAAATCGGGACTGGAATATTTTGATCTTTATTTATTGCATCAGGCCATGGGCGATTATTTCAGCGCCTGGCGCGCTCTGGAAGAGGCTTATGAAGCCGGTAAACTGAAGGCCATTGGCGTCTCCAACTTCTATGCGCATGTGTTAGCTAACTTCTGTGAAACCGTCAGAATTCAGCCGATGGTGAACCAGGTAGAATTGCATCCTTACTTTGCGCAACCTGTAGCCATTGAAACGATGAAGCGCTACAACGTTCAGCCTGAAGCCTGGGCGCCGTTAGGCGGTGGGAGGCATAAACCATATGAAGATGAAATGCTTCAGGGAATTGCGGATGCCCATCAAAAAACTGTTGCTCAGGTTGTTCTGCGCTGGAACGTGCAGCGCGGCGTGACGGTGATTCCTAAATCCACCCGGCAGGAGCGTATTGCAGAGAATTTTGCCATCTGGGATTTCTCACTCACGGATAGTGAAATGGCGCAAATCAGCGCGCTGGATCTAGGCTATGTGGGTGAGGCGGTGAAGCATTTTAATCCTGAATTCGTTCGCGGCTGCCTTGGCGTTAAAATCCACGACTGACCGTGTTGAAAATGTCGCGAGCTCGTAAAACGGACAACTTTTTTGCCTGCGTTAAAATGGCTGGTGTGATTTTCCGCCAGCCATTTTAGGTTTCCGGGGGCTGGTGTTCCCGGCAAATCAGCAACGAATCCTCTTCACTTAACACCTCTTTCGTCAGATTACAAAATCCCTGACCACCCGTTTTTTGGTGGAATCGACAGCTATGGCAAAGACCAAAGCCAGGCACATTGTTGGTCTGCTGGATCCCACGTAACAGTTCAAATAGTAGCTCTTTAAGTACCGTCGCGCGTTCACCCATCGCCGTTTCACCTGCCACTAAAAACGTCGGCGGGAGCAGGGCATCCAGTAACGTACCGGCTGATTCAGTTAACTGTAAATGTACGCTGCGTTTATCGCGGGCATCCTGCTTGCGAACAATCAGTCCTTTGCTTTCCAGGAGCTTCAGCGATTGCGATACGGTGCCTTTGGTGAGACCGAGGTAGTCCGTTACGCCAAGCGGCGTATTGGAATAACGGTTGCAACGGGCCAGATACATTAACGCGCTGAGTTGTACCGGCTGCAGATCCGCCAGTAATGGATGTTGGCGAAACCACATCCGTGTCAGGCTGGAAAGCCTGTCCAGGACATCGAAAAGTGACATATCGTGCATAACAACTTCCTCCTCGACATATAGTATCGATTAAAAACTATATTGACAAAGCATAAAAGTGGCGTAGCATAACTTATAGTATCGAGTCGATACTATAAGTTAAAAGGAGATCCATCATGACGAAAGCCCGTTTTTATCATGCCGGTTGCCCGGTTTGCGTTTCCGCAGAACAGGCGCTGCTTCAGCATCTGTCCTCTGATGTTGCAATCGATGTTATTCATCTGGGAGAACAACCTGGCCGGGTTGCGGAAGCCGAACTGGCTGGCGTGAAGTCCGTTCCGGCGCTGGTGATCGACGGCAATGTGCTGCATATCAATTTTGGCGCCCCCATTGAAGCGCTGAAATAACCCGGTGCGTTCGGGAAGTGGCATCAGCAATTTCCCGAACATACGGAGCTGTAAGGAAGGGACGTTATGAATGCGACGGGAAAATACCATCCGATAGATTGCGATCTTCATGATTATCTGGAGGTCGCCTGCCTGTACCATTATTGGTTGCGTATTGAGCTAACCGATGGCACGTGTATGAATGCCAGAGCGTTGACCACCTGCACCACCAGAGATAAAGAAGAATTTCTGCTGGTGGAATGTCATGATAACCAACAAAAAATTCGTCTGGATCGTTTGTCTGCGATCGCTACGCTGACGGCCGGGGCGACGTTTAGCGTCGTGAGCTTTCGTTGAGTAACGACGCAACAAATTCGCTGCTGCTATACGGTATAAATACGAATGTCATGCGCCTGGAAAGCCGTGGCATACTCTTTGCTGATATTTTCCTCCACGACAATCACATCAATATTGCTGCTTTCGGTGACGACATAACGGGCGACGGCCGGGATCTTTTCCGCCGTCAGTGCGACGATAGTTTCATTGCACTGTTTGATTACCGCCTTTTTGAACTCGCAATCCGCATAATCAAATCCGGTTAAGCCGGATTCTGGCGACATCGCGCAGCCGCCAATAAAACCCTGATCGAATAAGATGTTCTGCACTTGTGCGGTAGCGGTGGACCCCACACATCCTCCCGAGGATCTCTGCACCGCGCCGCCCAACATGATGACCTCAAACAGCGGTTTTTCCAGCAAAACGGCGGCAATCTCTGGTGAGTTGGTCACTACGGTTAATGCCAGTTCGGCGGGCAGAGCTTCAGCCATCGCTAAATTTGTGCTGCCCGTGTCGATAAAAATGCAGCTTCCGGATTTGACCAACCGGGCGCACCTCTGCGCGATACTGCTTTTTTTCGCCACATTAATGCTCTTGCGTACGGCGATGTCTTCGGATTCAGGAAGGGTAATGACCGCGCCGCCATAAACCTTTTTACACACGCCATCTTTACTCAGCTCATGCAGGTCGCGGCGGATCGTATGTTCAGAAACGCCTAACCGACTGGCGAGCTCGGAACAAATGACTCTGCCGTTTTCCTGCAAGATCTGATAGATAAGCGCCTGGCGCTGTTCCGGGAAAGCAGCATAATCGAGCATGAATACTCCAGTTAAATAAAAATATCGAGCGGCATCACGCATGATCGTGCATTATGATTAACAATGTCAACATTCTTGAGAACATACTGTTCGGAATACAACGAGAAGAGGTTCGCGATGAAGATTGCGCATATGGCTTTATGGACACAGGATCTCGAGCAGCAAGCGCGTTTCTGGGTCACGTTCTTTGACGGCAAGATTAACGAAAAATACTGCAGTAAAACCAACCCTGGATTTGAATCTTATTTTGTTCGTATTGGTGATGAGATTGCGATTGAAATAATGACCAAACCGGGCCTGACAAGATGGCAGCCAGACAATAACACCTGCGGATGGGTGCACCTTGCACTCTCTGTCGGCTGCGCGGCAAAAGTTGATGCCATCGCGAAACGCGCGCAGGAACAGGGGATTTTAACTTCTGCTCCACGAACTACCGGTGATGGCTATTACGAAGCGGTAATACGAGATCCTGATGGTAATTTCATTGAGATTGTCGCCTAAAGGTGTACAAATTTCCCTGCTGATAAATGGCATCGGTGGCTGATTATTGATGAGTATTGTTCATAGGTTCGTTCTTATTTAACCCTCTAATCATCGGTGCGTTGGGTCTCTATAATTTTACTGTTTCAGTACCCACCGGCAGTACGCTGGCGTTATTTTGGAGAATCAAACATGCAACATCATCTGGATGCCAGACAGCAGGCAATCATACCTATTGCCGCGTTCACTGCTACAGGTCAGAGTGAAAAACTGGATGCAGCATTAAATGCCGGGCTGGATGCGGGACTCACCGTCAATGAAGCGAAGGAAATTCTGCAACAGCTCTATGCTTACTGCGGTTTCCCCCGCAGCCTGAACGGACTTGCTTGTTTAATGTCCGTGGTTAAAAACCGTAGAGAAAGAGGAATTACCGACCCAGAGGGAAATCCGGCCACGCCGCCGACGGAGGGCTGGGACAGTTTCCTGGCGGGGAGTTGCACCCAGACCCAGCTCGTCGGACATCCAGTCAGTGGGCCGCTGTTCGATTTTGCGCCTGCCATTGATGTCTGGCTAAAGGCACATTTATTTGGCGATATTTTTCAGCGTGATGTCCTCAACTGGAAGATGCGGGAGCTGGCGACGATTTCTGCGTTAGCGGTATTAGGCGGTGTGGACAGTCAACTGAAGAGCCATTTTGCTATCTGTCTGAATATCGGCATTACCACTGACCAACTCATTGAATTTATTGCAATACTCGAACAGCATTGTGGTAGTGAGATAGCAACTAATGCCCGCGCGGTGGTTGATGAATGTCGCGGTTAAGGTAATACCTAATCCCTGAGGAAATCTTAATGGTCATGAACGTGAAGGGTTATGCCGCTCTGGCGGTGAAAGAAGATCTGGTTCCACACAGCTTTGTTCGTCGCGATCCGCGCGAAGATGACGTGGTGATTGATATCTTATACAGCGGTGTATGTCACTCAGATATCCACAATGCCTATAATGACTGGGGCGGGGCTAAGTATCCGATGGTGCCGGGACACGAAATCATTGGCCGTGTGGTGCATGTCGGGAAGTCGGTGACCAAATTTGCCGTAGGCGATCTCGCCGGGGTTGGCTGCATGGTTGACTCATGCCAGCACTGTAGCGCCTGCGAACAGGGGCTAGAGCAATATTGCGAAGAGGGTAACACGCTCACGTATAACGATATCGATCGTCATGATGGCCTGCCTACCTTCGGGGGCTATTCCGACAAGATTGTCGTTACCGAAAAGTTTGTTGTGAAGGTTCCAGAAGGGATAGATTTACGCGGCGCGGCGCCGCTGCTTTGTGCCGGGATCACCACATGGTCGCCGCTGCGTCACTGGCAGGTTGGAGAGGGCAGTAAAGTCGCGGTTGTTGGGTTGGGCGGCCTCGGGCATATGGCCATCAAACTCGCTAACGCATTGGGGGCTGAAGTTACGCTGTTCACGCGTTCGCCAGATAAAGAAGCAGATGCCAGACGTCTGGGTGCCAGTCACGTTGTGCTTTCCACTGACCCTGAGCAGATGAAGGCCGCCGGTAATCAGTTTGATCTGATTATTGATACTGTCCCGTATGTCCACGACCTGAATCCCTATATCCCAACGTTGGCGCTAAGCGGTACGCTGGTGCTGGTTGGCTATCTGGGCGCGTTGGATCCGTTCCTGAATACGGTTCCACTGATTCTCGGGCGCAAATCCGTCGCGGGTTCGGTTATCGGCGGGATTGCAGAAACGCAGGAAATGTTAGATTTTTGCGGCCAGCACGGTATTACAGCCGATGTCGAAGTGATTAATATTCAGGATATTAATAGCGCCTGGCAGCGGATGTTGAAAAGCGATGTGAAATACCGCTTTGTGATTGATATTGCCTCGCTGAAATAACGCTAAAAAAGACGCGGATTTCCGCGTCTTTACGTTTGTTAGTGTGTCGATGGCGATACTTCAGGATTATCCATATACAGCGTCTGGCTGGGGAAGGCGAAGTCGGCGCCGTTTGTCTGGACTATCGAAATAATTTTCAAATAAACGTCCTGTTGTACCGCAAGCCATTCCTGCCATACGGTAGTTTTCGTGAAGCAGTACACCATGATATTTAACGATGAATCAGCAAATTCATTGAAATAGACCAGTAGAGTTTGTTTCTGGTCTATCCCCGGATGATTTTGCAGCATTTGTCTGACCGCCTCGACAACAGCCCCAATTTTATCAGCATCTTCATATCGCAATCCGATCACCGTTTTGATTCTTCTGTTGGTCATACGCCCTGGATTTTCTACGCTGATTGAGGAGAAAATCGAGTTTGGGACGTACAAGGGGCGATGATCGAAGGTGTTTATTTTGGTCATTCGCCAGCCAATTTCTGTCACTGTGCCTTCAATATTACGGTCCGGGGAACGGATCCAGTCACCGATGCTAAACGGTCTGTCGAAATAGAGCATAATGCCGGAGAAAAAATTGCTCAGAATGTCTTTACCTGCCATACCTACAGCGATACCACCGATGCCGCCAAAGGTTAGCAGACCCGATAAGCTCATGCCGAAATGTTCGCCATACAGCAAAATGATGGCGACCACGATGGTAATCTTAATGATCCGCGACAGGATCCTCGCGCTGGTAATATCTCTGCCTTTATTAATCTGCGTCTTTTCAAACTGATTAATCACCAGAAAAAGTTTGATTGTCAGAATCAGCGCAATTAACGAGGTGCAGATAAAATCGACTACGCTGGGAGAGATAAATTTCAGGTCGTAACTCTCGATCACGTTATTGGCAATACTGCCGAAGGTTCCAATGATAATGGCATAGACGAAAAATTGTGCCGCATGAAATATGAACCCTTTGCAACGTCTTTCACCACGGTGAAACCAAACGCTCATCAGCACCAGTGCGGTAAAGCAGCTGAGAATTACCGTCAAATTAAACGCATTATTCATAAACAGTTCAGCGATCATGATCCTTCCTGGCAGCTCCGTGGTTGCTAAATATCATCTGACATCCCGCTCATCGGATATTTTACGCAGTTTTGGCGCTCAGATCATTAATCAAAGGGCGAGAGAAATAATGCAATCAGCGCTATTTTCAGCGCAATCACGCAGGCGTCACTGATGAAGGGGCGTTATGTAGCAGACAGTAAGCTGATGTCATGGTATTGTTAGCGCAAAGTAACAAGATTTTCATCTGCAAAAGGACAGTACTATGATCATGGCTAAGCTGAAGACAGCGAAGGGACGAAAGTTTTTGTTGTGCCTGCTTGGAGTGTTTATTATCGCAGCGTCGGTAGTCACGCGAGCGACGATCGGCGGCGTTATTGAACAGTATGACATTCCGCTATCCGACTGGACCGCCTCAATGTATGCCATTCAATCTGCAATGATTTGTGTCTACAGCATGGTGTTTACCATTCTGCTGGCCATTCCGCTGGGCATCTATTTCCTTGGTGGCGACGAGAAACACTAAGTGTTTGTCATGCCGGATGAATATCCATCCGGCATTGTATGGTGTGGTTAGTCGTCTTCGTCGTCATCCAGTTCAACTGGCGTCTGATACTGATCCGGCTTGATAACCAGCAGGTCACAGCGTAGATGATCGATAACCTGCTCAGCAGTATTACCGAGGAATGCAGCAGAGATACCGGTACGTCCGACGGTACCCAGGACCACGATGCCCGCCTGTAAGTGTTCGGCTAAATCAGGAATAACCTCTTCAGGCAATCCTTTTTCAACGTGCGTTACTTTCTCATCGATACTGAATTTCTGGCGTAATGCCTTCATTGCCAGCAGATGCTGTCCACGGATCGCATCGTTATATACGCTGGGATCAAATTCAGGGAGCTCAATCGCAATGTTTATGGGGGTAACAGGGTAGGCGCCAACCAGATGCACTTCGGTATGGTTAACCTGTTCCGCCAGTTGCAGCGTTTCTTTGACCAGTTTTTCATTGAGCGCGTTGTGATAAGCCTCTTCACTGGCGAGGTTCACCGCAACCAGGGCTTTACCGCCTTCAGGCCACGGCTGGTCTTTAACCATCCACACCGGGCTTGGGCATTTACGCAATAAATGCCAGTCGGTCGGGGTGAAAATTACGGCTTCCAGACGGTCGTGTTGGTGCGCCATTTTTAGCACCAGGTCATGCCTGGCGCTGATGACTTCCTGGATGATGGCTTCAAAGGGACGGTTGTGCCAGACCACTTTGATCTCAATAGGGATCCCTGCTTCGATGTAGTATTTCGCTTGTTCACGAATCCACGCTGTTCGCTGGCTGATGACACCCTGACGCATTGCCGTACGCTCATCGGGCGACAGCAGGGTAGTCATCTCATAGGAAAAGTCATAGATCGGCAAAAAGGCTTTAATTTTGCCACCAATCCGTTGATGCAAATAAACAGCTCGCCGTAATGCTGGTTGATCGTCCTGGTTAGGGTCGATGACGACCAGCATATTTTTATACATAGCCATACAGGGTCTCCTTACAACTGTCATCGCAGTTTGTAATTAAAAGAGTAACCCAATAATGTGGATTGAAACAGGGGAGAACCTCCTGCCAGATCAATAAATCGGGAAAATTTAGTGATTTGACAGAAGGATAACAGAGATACTTGCAGAACGATTACGCAACGTTACGCGTGTGGCCAGCAAGAACTGCCAGCGCATCGCTATTCTCAATAGTGATGTATTTGCCTTTTACCGCCAGCATACCGCTTTTCTGGAAACGCCCCAGCAGACGGCTAATAGTTTCAACCGTCAGACCGAGGTAGTTACCAATGTCGCCACGAGTCATGGTCAGACGGAATTCACGAGGCGAGAATCCACGCTGGGCGAAGCGGCGGGACAAATTGTAAATAAAGGCCGCCAGGCGCTCTTCAGCGTTTTTCTTCGACAACAGCAGGATCATGTCCTGGTCGCCTTTGATTTCGCCACTCATCAGACGCATCATCTGTTGACGCAGATTCGGCATTTTGCCGGACAGGTCATCCAGAGTTTCGAAAGGAATCTCACATACCATTGAGGTTTCCAGAGCCTGGGCAAAGCTCGGGTGATGACCGCTGCCAATCGCGTCAAAACCTACCAGGTCACCTGCCAGATGGAAACCGGTGATTTGCTCATCGCCTTGCTCGGTAATGGTATAGCTTTTAATCGTTCCGGAGCGGATAGCATAGAGTGATTTAAGTTCATCACCTGCTTTAAAGAGCGTCTGCCCCTTTTGGATAGGCTTTTTGCGCTCGATGATGTTATCGAGCTGGTCAAGCTCATGCTCGTTAAGTGTGAACGGGATGCAAAGCTGGCTGATGCTGCAATCCTGGCAATGGATAGCACAACCGCCAGACTGAATGCGCCGTATAATTCGCTTTTCCGGGATCATAGGTCTGCTCAAGCCGTAATTGATATTTGTCAATTTTAACATCTTTTTGGTGAGCACGTAAGCCTGAGCTACTCCCAATAGAGAATAATTCAGGCATAACTGGGTTGAATGTTTGTATCTACCTGATTAACCGTACTTTATTTAAGGCTGTATTATGTGGAAGTGTGATGAATAAGGCATTAATTGCCTGGATTCTAGAGTAGTAAATAGCCTTCATGACGCAATAGCCACTCTTTTCGCTGCACACCGCCGGCATATCCAGTCATAGTACCGTTACGCCCAATGACGCGATGACAAGGCACGACAATACTTACCGGGTTTGACCCATTCGCCGCTCCGACGGCTCTGGCAGCGCCAGGGCGTCCCAGTTGTTCGGCCAGTTGACCATAATGCATGACTTGTCCACAGGGAATGGTACGTAACGCTTGCCAGACTTCACGCTGGAAGGGGGTACCCGCGGTGGCGGTTTCCAGCGTGTCAATAATACTAAGGTTTCCGGCAAAATATTCAGCCAGCTTATCACTCAATCCACCGGGGTTTTTGGCAGCGATACGCTGATAACCTTCAGTGCGGTAATGAATGTCCAGCAACTGCACCATACGATCGCTGTGTTGATCCCATTCGACCGCGCGCAGACGAAATTGCTCATCGCAAATGATCCACAGCGGGCCCAGCGGCGTGGCGATGGTGTCTTCCAGTAAGTTCAGCATCCGTTTCTCTCATTGCAACATTACAGGCAAGATGACACATTATCACGCCAGTTATCGTCGCAGCTATACCTCTAAAATGGATATCCGTTTGTTGGAAGTAGATCGCTTCCACTACGTGAACCTGGTGAATTATTGGAAATAATCGTAAACCGTTGTCGGTATAATAGTGCACGGTTATGATAAGACCCGTCGCAATACGCTGGAGGATGAAACATGAACCTTGATGACGCATCGTTGTTTCTTGACGCGATGGGGGATGTTCAACCGCTGAAAAACCGCACCGAGGTGCACTGGCAGCCTACACGCAATCTCCGCGCTCCGGCTCGTATTGATACGCTGCAATTGGATAATTTTCTCTCAACGGGTTTTCTCGATATTGTCCCGTTGAGCGTACCATTGGAGTTTCGCCGCGAAGGTTTGCAGCACGGTGTGACTGACAAACTACGAACCGGTAAATATCCGCAGCAGGCGAGTCTCAATCTCGTCCGTCAGCCCGTTGAAACCTGCCGTCAGATGCTCTTCAGTTTTATTCTGCAGGCGCAGCAAGAAGGGTTGCGTAACGTGTTGGTGATACACGGCAAGGGGCGCGACGATAATTCTCATGCCAACATTATTCGCAGCTATGTAGCGCGCTGGCTGACGGAATTTGAAGATGTACAAGCCTACTGCGCCGCACTGCCGCATCACGGCGGCAGCGGAGCATGCTATGTGGCATTACGTAAAACCGCGCAGGCAAAACAGGAGAACTGGGAGCGTCACGCTAAGCGCAGTCGCTGACCGACATAAACATCAGGCGGCCAGCACCCGGTTCCGCCCTTCGTTTTTGGCTTTGTACAGCGCGTCGTCTACGCGTTTGAATAGCTCATCGATACTTTCATTGGTTTCGTGCCGCGCAACGCCAATGCTGACGGTAAAGCGGGGAAGGCCAGGAAGCGTCACCTTGGCCACCGCCGCGCGTATTACTTCTGCGAGATTAAGGGCAACCTCCAGTGAGGTTCGCGGCAGAAGGAGTACAAACTCTTCACCTCCCCAGCGAAAAATCAGGTCGTCCTTTCTCGCGCAGGACTCCAGCGTTCGCGCCAGAGCGCAAAGCACATCGTCACCTCTTAAATGACCGAAGAGATCGTTAATGCTTTTAAAGCGATCGGTGTCGATTAATAGCAGGCTGTAGTCCTGCGTCAATGACATTGCGTGCGTCTGTTGTGGTTCGGTTACCTGATAAAAATGTCGGCGGTTCAGTAATCCGGTCAGGGCGTCACGCAGGGCCGCTTGTTCGAGTTCCTGCTCCAGCCTTTTTTGTTCAGTAATGTCATGAATAATGCACAGCATGAGCTTATTGCTGTAGATTTCGATCGGTCCGGCATAAGTTTGTACGTGACGTAAGGAGCCATCTGCAAGCTTATGGACAAAATGCAATGGCTTATGACCGCCGGGCAGATGGGCGATTTCATGCATCACCGGTAGGATATGACGGCCCAACATGTTGATTTCCCATGTATGTTTCTGGCACATCACATCATGGCTGTAACCATAAAAATTCAGTGCGCTGAGATTCGCATCGACGATCAAACCATCGCGGGACGGATCGATAAGTAACATCGGCGCCGCATTGGTCTGGAAGAAGCGCGCGTAAAATCCCTGCTTGTTTCGCTGATAGTTCGCAGAACGACTGGCTTTCAATCCCTGCGCGGTCGGTGTTTCAATGCCTTCGAAAATAATGATGTCCCCCATATCCGGGAGCGACTTAATGGACAGGCGGCTGGCCATCGCGATTTCCTCACCGTTGCGATAAACCGTGAGAATTTCCACAATAGAGTGATGATTTTTCAAGTCACTGAGATACATGGTTAAATCATTTTGGGCATATGTTGAGAATATGCCTTTTCGCAGTGTAGCAAAACAGGAATCCTGCATTAGCTCCCGTGCAACGGTATTAGCGAACACAAGTTCTTCGGTATGTGGTGAAACAATCCACACCGGAAGAGTTAATAAGTCCAGTGAGTGCAGCGCGTTTATACTCATCGATAATCCCGTTATCTTATCTGCTGTGTTGCCCATTTAATGGCGAATGTTTTTATATTACCGTCTCATGATGTTATTGATTGTCGGTGAGACAAGGGGGTACAACTGGCTTTAGTCTGATGTTGTTATCAATTCATGCTACAGGCTATGCCAATAATAGTAGACACTATTTTGGTATTTTTACTGTTATCGCTAAAATCTTTGGCAAATAGACTTCCAATTTTTAATGTCAGTGCCGGACGTGATTTAATTATCAGTATATTTGAATGAATGGCGCTGGAATCATCAACAAAAATGGTGATCCCCATACACACTGTCGCGCCACCAGATACCCGCCAGAAGGTAGATCAACGTCGGCCAGAGATCGCCACCTTGCTGTACTCATGCTTTTACAATGTGTATTAGTTAGAACATGAAAATATTGATATTAATGCGGTAATGCTTATATAAGTATTCATGCTAATTATAATTCTGTACATTTTGTATTCTCTGCGTGCTCACCATCACAATAATCTGATAACAAGCCTGGCAATCATTTTTGGTAGAACAAACCACCAGATTAAGACAAATAATCAGCATCATTCTGTGATTTAAGTGAAAGGGCTGCCGACTCTTATTGAATATTCGCCTTTTGTATCAGGGTAATGGCAATTTGCATGGCAGGTGCTATAAAAAATAATATTCACCTCATTTTCTTGGTAAACAGGGCTAAAATGTTAAATAATATTAGCGTCAGGACTTTTATTGTTTTATTTCTGGTAATAACAGCAGTGACTCTTAATGTGGTGGAGATAATACTTGCAGCCGGTATTGATGTTATTATTGGCAGCAATTCGGTAAGCATTATTTCTCTATTATGTCTGTGGTGGTATATGACCAAATATCTGGTGATGCCGATTAATACGGTTAAAAGAAGTATTGAAGAGGTTACGTCCGGAAATCTGGCGATCAGCATTCCAGAATTTGGTAATAATTGCGCGGGTAGACTTATACCAGGCATCAATAGCTTATCAAGTAATATTTCAACACTTGTGAATGAGATCAGGATATCCTCACAAACGGCGATGGCGCTCTCAGAACAGCTTGCAGAACGCAGCGCTGAGCTTTCAGTGAAAACAGAACAGCAATCCGGAGCATTAATGCAGACGGCTGCCAACATGGATGAGATCGCGGTGAATACGCGAAATAATGCTGATAACACGCAAATAGCCAGCGCTCAGGCGACAATTGCTACGCAGTGCGCCCGACAGGGAGGCGAATTAATGGTGCAGGTGGCGGCAAATATGCGTTCAATCACCGAATGCGCGGAGCAGATGACCGAAATTATTACGCTGATAGATGGTATCGCATTCCAGACAAATATTCTGGCATTGAATGCAGCGGTGGAAGCGGCGAGGGCCGGGGAGCATGGAAAAGGGTTTTCCGTGGTGGCTGGTGAAGTAAGGAAGCTGGCGCACCGCAGCGCAGATGCAGCTAAAAATATTAAACAGCTGATTGCCCAAACCCATCAAAATGTTCAGCAAGGCGCGGCTATCGTACGCGAAGCAGAAAAAAATATGCAGGATATCGTCGGGGGCGCCGGACAATTAAACCAGTTGATGGGCGAGATATTAACGACTACCCAGGAGCAGGAGAAAGGGATTATCAGGATCACTCATGCTCTGGCCGAACTGGAGAACGTAACCCAAAGTAATGCCGCCATGGTGGATGAGCTTTCTGATTCCTCGGGCATCCTGAAAAACCAGGTGATTGATCTCCAGTCCCGAACCCATCAATTTCGCTTAAGTAAAAATCTTGAGCCTGCAATACGCCAGCGAGCATAACAGGATCTCTCTCTCTCTCACCACAAGCGTCGCATTCGTCGGCGCTTTTTCTGTTATCAGATACTTTTATGAATCATTTCAGCGCAATGGGACAATGAGATATTGCTTAACCTATTCTGACGGCTAGACTATCGAAAAAAGCTGAATGTTTGTGGAGGCGCTGTGGAAGCCATTAAGGGAACGGATGTTAATGTGCCGGATGCCGTGTTTGCCTGGCTGCTGGATGGCCGTGGTGGGGTGAAAACGCTGGAAAATAACGATGTTATCGACGCTCAGCATCCCTGCTGGCTGCATCTTAATTATACCCATTCTGAAAGTGCGCAATGGCTGGCGACCACGCCTCTGCTTCCTAATAATGTGCGTGATGCGCTGGCGGGTGAAAGTACGCGCCCACGTGTAAGCAGAGTCGGGGAAGGTACGTTGATCACGCTGCGTTGTATTAATGGCAGCACCGACGAGCGACCTGACCAACTGGTCGCTATGCGCTTGTATATGGATGAACGTCTGATTGTCTCAACGCGCCAGCGCAAAGTACTGGCACTGGATGATGTGGTCAGCGATCTCCAGGAAGGTACAGGGCCGGCTGACTGCGGTAGCTGGCTGGTGGATGTCTGCGATGCGTTAACCGATCATGCCAGCGAGTTTATCGAGCAACTGCACGACAAGATTATAGACCTGGAAGATAATCTGCTCGATCAGCAAATCCCCCCGCGCGGGTTCCTGGCATTACTGCGCAAGCAACTGATTGTGATGCGCCGCTATATGGCACCTCAGCGCGATGTCTATGCGCGCCTGGCGAGTGAGCGTTTAGCCTGGATGACCGACGATCATCGGCGACGGATGCAGGATATCGCCGACAGGCTGGGAAGAGGGCTGGATGAGATAGACGCCTGTATCGCCCGGACCGGTATCATGGCGGACGAAATTGCGCAGGTTATGCAGGAGTCTCTGGCGCGCCGAACTTATACAATGTCCTTGATGGCGATGGTTTTCCTACCCAGTACATTTTTAACCGGACTGTTTGGCGTTAACCTCGGTGGTATCCCCGGCGGCGGCTGGCAGTTTGGTTTCTCATTTTTCTGTATTCTGTTAGTGGTCCTGATTGGTGGTGTTACTTTATGGTTGCATCGTAGTAAATGGTTGTAACAACAACATTTTTTAGTGGCTTTTGCGCATGAAAACGGCCAGGTTTTTGAGCGAAGTCAATAAACCATCTACCTATTCGGGGCAATATCTCACTCGCAGGTGAATGCAACGTCAAGCGATGGGCGTTGCGCTCCATATTGTCTTACTTCCTTTTTTGAATTACTGCATAGCACAATTGATTCGTACGACGCCGACTTAGATTAGTCGGCTTTTTTTTGCCTGCAGGAAATCAGCGTCTACCCTAAAAGAGTCAACCTGATGACTGGAGGGCTATATGACCTGTCTGATTGCAATGCTACAGTGGCAAGTACCAAACGCTGATTCGCTACCCACCGACCCGGTTCCTGTTCCCGATCCGCTACCTCGTCCGCAGCCGATGCCGGATCCGCCACCGGATGAGGAGCCGATTAAATTGTCGCATCGCGGGCGCAGATCTGCGAGGATACGCGCCTGCTGAATGTGAGTTTTTACCGCGAGATTAAATTGTGACCGCTTTTTCAACCCTGAATGTTTTACCTGCCGCCCAACTCGAGAACCTCAACGAGCTGGGTTACCTTGAAATGACGCCTGTTCAGGCTGCTGCGTTACCGGCAATCCTGGCGGGGAGGGATGTTCGCGTGCAGGCTAAAACCGGCAGTGGCAAAACGGCTGCTTTTGGTCTGGGGTTGTTGCAGCATATTGATGCCGCGCTGTTTCAGACGCAGTCTCTCGTGTTGTGCCCAACGCGTGAACTTGCCGACCAGGTGGCAGGGGAACTGCGTCGTTTAGCGCGCTTTCTGCCAAATACTAAGATCTTAACCCTGTGCGGCGGCCAGCCCTTTGGCGCACAGCGTGACTCCCTGCAACATGCGCCACATATTATTGTCGCCACGCCGGGGCGTTTACTTGACCACCTGCAAAAAGGCACCGTTTCTCTGGATGCCCTGAATACGCTGGTGATGGATGAAGCCGACCGTATGTTGGATATGGGTTTTAGCGACGCGATTGATGAGGTGATCCGCTTTGCGCCTGCATCACGTCAGACCTTGCTTTTTTCTGCGACCTGGCCGGAGGCGATTGCCGCCATCAGCGGCCGGGTACAGAAAGATCCGCTAACGATCGAAATTGATACGGTTGATGCGCTGCCAGCTATTGAACAGCAGTTTTTTGAAACGTCCAGCCACGGCAAAATTCCGTTGCTGCAAAAATTGCTCAGCCAGCACCAGCCTGCATCCTGTGTGGTTTTTTGTAATACCAAAAAAGATTGTCAGGCCGTATGCGATGCACTGAATGCGGCGGGGCAAAGCGCACTCTCATTGCATGGCGATCTTGAACAGCGCGATCGCGATCAGACGCTGGTACGTTTTGCCAACGGTAGCGCACGTGTACTGGTCGCTACCGATGTGGCCGCGCGTGGCCTGGATATCAAGTCGCTGGAACTGGTGGTTAATTTCGAACTGGCGTGGGATCCGGAAGTTCATGTCCATCGTATTGGCCGTACCGCTCGCGCTGGCAACAGCGGTCTGGCGATTAGTTTCTGCGCGCCGGAAGAAGCGCAACGTGCCAATATCCTGGCTGAAATGCTGCAGCTAAAACTGAACTGGTTGCCAGCGCCGGGCAATGGTTCAATTCTGCCGCTGGATGCTGAGATGGCTACGTTATGCATTGATGGCGGTAAAAAGGCTAAAATGCGTCCCGGCGATGTTCTGGGCGCTCTGACCGGTGATATTGGTCTGGCTGGCGCTGATATCGGCAAAATCGCCGTCCATCCGGCGCATGTTTACGTCGCTGTTCGCCAGACTGTGGCGCATAAGGCATGGAAACAATTGCAAAACGGTAAGATTAAAGGCAAGACCTGCCGCGTTCGTTTATTGAAATAAATGCGCGTCGGAGCGCCTGATGGCGCTCCGCTTATCTGGCATGATAAGTTACTTCACTTCCACCACGTTCAGGCGCAGCGCATCCAGTTGGGTATCATCCTCTTCTGGCTGCCAGCCCGCGGGTTGCAGCGGGATCTCTTCGCGGTCAAACGCTAAATCACCACCGTCCACCACCTCTGAACCGTGTTTGATGCCTTTAAAATCGAACAGATTGATATCACTCAAATGAGAAGGCACAACGTTCTGCATTGCGCTGAACATGGTTTCAATGCGGCCTGGATAGCGTTTGTCCCAGTCGCGCAGCATATCAGCGATGACCTGACGTTGCAGATTAGGCTGGGAGCCGCACAGGTTACACGGAATAATCGGGAAACCTTTCGCTTCGGAGAAACGCTCAATATCTTTCTCACGGCAGTAGGCCAGTGGACGGATCACGATGTGCTTACCGTCATCGCTCATCAGCTTCGGCGGCATACCTTTCATTTTCCCGCCATAGAACATGTTTAAAAACAGCGTTTGCAGGATGTCATCACGATGGTGGCCGAGCGCAATCTTGGTGGCGCCTAACTCGGTTGCCGTGCGGTACAGAATGCCGCGACGCAGGCGAGAGCAGAGCGAGCAGGTCGTTTTGCCTTCAGGAATTTTATCTTTGACGATCCCGTAGGTGTTTTCTTCGACGATTTTATACTCAACACCCAACTGTTGCAGATACTCCGGCAGAATATGCTCGGGGAAGCCGGGTTGTTTCTGATCGAGGTTAACCGCAACTAAGGAAAAACTGATCGGGGCGCTTTGCTGCAAATTACGCAGGATCTCCAGCATGGTATAGCTGTCTTTCCCTCCGGAAAGGCACACCATAATGCGATCGCCGTCTTCGATCATATTGAAGTCGGCAATCGCTTCGCCCACGTTGCGACGCAGACGTTTTTGCAATTTGTTCAGGTTGTATTGTTCTTTCTTACTAATATCTTGATTTTGCGACATTTAATAGAGGCTCAATTCATAGTGTGGCATCAGAAGAGTATGCATCACGCCGGATAGTCCGGCAAAAGAAGTCTGATATAAAAACCGTGGCGTGTATGGTACGGATAAGCGGGAAAAATGTCAGCACATTTAGGACAGGAATCGGGGGTATGAAGGGGAAAACAAAAAGCCCGCCACGATGTGCGGGCCAAACAGCTTAGCGGACAACCAGAACTGAACACTCAGCATGACGCACCACGGCCGCGGCGTTAGAACCCAGCAGGTAAGTGGTGATGTCAGGTCGGTGAGAAGCGATAACGACCATATCAGCCGGTAATTTTTTAGCCATCTCCAGAATTTTATCTTTCGGCGCACCTTCCGCGACATGAACGTGCACTCTGTCCGTTGGGATATTGAACTTCTTGATAATCTCTTCCAGTTGAGATTTCGCTTCGGCTTTCAGATCGTCCATGGCCGGCAACTCTGCCGAGTAGGCCAGTCCCAGGGAAGCGTAATAGGGCAGTGACGGAATAACGGTCAAAAAATGGACCTGCGCATCGTCAATTTTTGCTTCTGCTTCAACATGGGCAATAACGCGTTGAGTTAATTCTGAGTCTGAAATATCGATGGGTACAAGAATCGTTCTGTTCATAAAACCTCCTGTTTAAGTATCCATCTAAAGCTTACCGCGTAATGGCACTTTATGTACAATGACAAAGATCACATTTTGGCATCACTTTATTTTGATTTCAGGGAATTTTCCTTTTATTACCCCATCATAAAATCGACCTTTAGAGACTACGCTCAGGAAATCACGAAAAATACGGGCAGGCACATGCTGGTATTGCAGCGTAGACAATTGATGAAAGCGAATTTCAAGCGTGCAGGAGGATTCGTCATAACCGACGGATGCAATACGGGATGATTTTACAGGGTGATGATTCATTGCAGGTATCCTCTACTACAGGTTTTTATGCAATATATCATCTATCAGGGATGTGTTTTGAAGCAACAGATATAATGTTTTGATCTGGATAAAACAGAATTGCGATAACAGAAAGAAAACCCGCCGTTGCCGGCGGGCTGACAAAATTAGAACTGGTAAACCATACCCAGAGCTACAGTGTCATCGGTAGAGATGTCATTGCGAGTGTAGAAGCTGTCGTCTTCGTCCAGCAGGTTGATTTTGTAATCAACGTAGGTGGAGAAGTTTTTGTTGAAGAAGTAAGTCGCACCTACAGAAGCATATTTAACCAGATCTTTATCGCCAGTAGTTCCTGCAGGGCTTGCAGCATTACCAGGCATATTCAGATCTTTACCCTTAGACATCAGGAAAGACACTTCCGGACGCAGACCAAAATCGAACTGGTATTGCGCAGTAACTTCGAAGTTCTGAGTTTTGTTGGCAATAGTATTATCACTACCGTCAGAGCCGCCATACGGAGTCATATTACGGGTTTCGGAGTACATGGTTGCCAGATAGATGTTATTCGCATCGTATTTCAGGCCAGCAGTCCACGCATCAGCTTTATCGCCACCAGCGGTAGAATGGTTCACCTGCTCGTTGGTACGGTCAGAAGAGGTATAGGCAGCACCGAAGCTTACGCCCATGCCCAGATCGTAGGTAGAGGAGATACCGAAGCCGTCACCGTTGGAGTTCTTAATATTACGGTCGCCACCGTTATTGGTGCCTTCCTGCTCGTTGGTAACCTGATTTTCGTTAGCACCCTGGTACTGCAGTGCAACGTTCAGACCGTCAACCAGACCAAAGAAGTCGGTGTTACGGTAGGTCGCTACGCCGTTAGCACGACCGGTCATGAAGTTATCCGCTTTGGTGTAGGAGTCACCACCGAATTCTGGCAGCATATCGGTCCAGGCTTCCACATCGTACAGTACGCCGTAGTTACGACCGTAGTCGAATGAGCCGTAGTCACCAACTTTAATACCCGCGAACGCCAGACGAGTCCAGGAGTTACCTTTATCGTTTTCGGTAGTGTTAGCCTGAACCTGATATTCCCACTGGCCATAGCCGGTGATCATATCGTTAACCTGGGTTTCGCCTTTGAAGCCCATACGCATATAAGTCTGATCGCCATCGCTGTTCGCGTCGTCAGAGAAGTAATGCAGGCCGTCTACTTTGCCATAGAGATCTAATTTGTTGCCGTCTTTATTATAAACTTCAGCAGCGTGAGCCGCGCCTGCAGCCAGCAGGGCAGGAATTACGAGAGCCAGTACTTTTCTGTTCATTGAAATAATCCTTTAGTTTTTTTATTAACCTGTGACTACCCATGTAGGGAGTAAAAGCATGCTAAAGGAGAAGTTCCGTAAACAGATAAATATGAATTGTTACGTCTTAAGTAAAACCTTAAATAAATAATTCTACAGAAACAGTGATAATTATTATGAATGTATGGATTTAATATATATAAAATAAAAATTATACAAGTGAATTTTGTTGAGCTATTCTGCGCGTGTTATATGCCTTTATTGTCACGTTTTATTTTTTCGTTGTCGTATTGATAGCCAATATTAATTAGCCAGCGAATAAATTGACAAGCCCGAACAACTGTTCGGGCTTTTTTTTCGTTCCACTTTAATAGTGATCTAAACGTATTACTCGGTTCCGCTCTTTTCCGCTTTACCTGCCAGTTGCGCCAGGAAATCGTAGCGTTTTTGCAGATCGGCTGTTGCGTCTTTCCACAGCTGTTCAGCGACTTCAGGCTGTTGGGCATTTAAGCGGCGGAAGCGTTGCTCGTTAAGTAAAGTTTCAGCCAAAGCATCTGACGGCGGGCGAGAATCCAGCGCCAGCGGCAGTTTACCTTCGTCTGCACGACGCGGATCAAAGCGATACAGCGGCCAGAATCCGGTTGCCGTGAGCTGACGCATCTGATCGTGGCTCAACGCGAGATCATAACCATGCTCTTCACAAGGGCTATACGCGATAATCAGCGACGGCCCCGGATAGGATTCCGCTTCCTGGATAGCTTTCACCGTCTGGTTCAACTGGGCACCCAGGGAAATCTGCGCGACATAAACATGCCCGTACATCATCATACTGACGCCAAGATCTTTACGAGCCTTACGTTTGCCGTGCTCCCCAAATTTAGTGACGGCCCCAAGAGGCGTGGCTTTTGACGCTTGTCCGCCCGTGTTGGAGTAACACTGGGTATCCAGCACCAGAATATTGACGTTCTCGGTCAGGCTAAGAACGTGATCCAACCCGCCGAAGCCAATATCGTAGGCCCAGCCATCGCCGCCAATCAGCCAGATAGATTTCTCGACTAACGCATCAGCATCGGTTAACAACTGCTGTGCGCCTTCGACATCTTTCAGATGCTCGCGCAGGGCCGCGACTTGCTCACGACGGACCTCCGGCGTGGCTTCTGCGTGCAAAGCGTCATTGAGTTCAGCCGGGATGTTATCGGCAAACTGCTCCAGCAGACGCATAACGCGCGCCCGGTGTTGATCCACCGTCAGACGGAAGCCCAGACCAAACTCGGCGTTATCTTCAAACAGCGAGTTTGCCCATGCTGGCCCACGCCCATTGGCATCGGTGGTGTATGGCGTTGAGGGCAGGTTACCGCCATAAATTGATGAACACCCGGTGGCATTCGCAATCAACATGCGGTCACCGTACAACTGCGTAAGCAGTTTGATATACGGCGTTTCACCACAGCCTGAGCAGGCGCCGGAATATTCAAATAGCGGTGTAATCAACTGCGAGGTGCGAATATCAATACGTTCCAGTTTGGTGCGATCAATCTCCGGCAGCTCGAGGAAGAAGTCATAGTTAACTTTTTCTTCTTCGACATGCTCAAGGCGCGACATCATATTGATGGCTTTGATCTCAGGATTTTGGCGATCTTTCGCCGGGCACACTTCGACGCACAGATTACAACCGGTGCAATCTTCAGGCGCAACCTGCAGGACATATTTCTGGCCGCGCATATCGCGTGATTTCACATCCAGAGAATGCAGGCTGGCAGGGGCGTTTTCCATCGCTTCTGGGGAAACCACCTTGGCGCGGATAGCCGAGTGCGGGCAGGCGGCAACGCAGTGGTTACATTGCGTACACAGCTCTTCTTTCCAGATTGGGATCTCTTCGGCGATATTGCGTTTTTCCCAACGCGTAGTCCCCATTGGCCAGGTACCGTCCGGCGGCAGCGCGGAAACGGGCAGCGCATCGCCCAGACCGGCAAGCATTGCTGCGGTGACGGTTTTCACGAAATCTGGTGCGGCATCAGAAACCACCGGTGGGCGGTTGGCGCTATGCGGATCAACAGGCTGCAGGGCCACTTCGGCGACGGATTCACGCGCCAGAGCCAGCGCCTGCCAGTTACGTTCGACCAGATCCTGGCCTTTACTGCTGTAGCTTTTCGCAATCGCCCCCTGCAACTCTGCCAGCGCGCTGTCGCCTGGTAAAATTTGCGTCAGGTGGAAGAACGCCATTTGCATCACGGTGTTTATACGCGCCGCCAGACCACACTCACGGGCGATTTTAGCCGCATTAATCACGTAGAAACGGGCTTTCTTCTGATTCAGCACCGCCTGAACTTCCTGCGGCAGACGCGCCCAGACTTCATCCACACTGTATGGGGTATTAAGCAGGAATATACCGCCAGGTTTCAGGCGTTCGGCCATCTGGTACTTATCGATAAATTGCAACTGGTGGCAGCCGACAAAATCGGCTTGTGAAACCAGATACGCTGAACGAATGGGGTGCTCACTGACGCGCAGGTGGGAGACGGTCAGGCCGCCTGCTTTTTTCGAGTCATACACGAAATAACCCTGCGCATACCATGGCGTAGAGTTACCGATAATCTTGATATTGTTTTTGGTGGCCGACACGCTGCCATCGCTACCCAGGCCGTAAAACAGCGCTTCGAGCTTAGCGGTGCCGGGCAGGGTGTTTTCCGGCAACGACAATGACAGATTGGTGACATCATCATAGATACCGACCGTGAAGCGTGGTTTAGGTTTCGTGCTATTCAACTCATTAAAGACCGCCATGACGCAGTCGGGGCCAAACTCTTTGGACGAAAGACCATAGCGTCCGCCAATCACACGCGGTAAGGTTTCTCGTTCGCCACAGTTAAAAGCTTCCGCCAGCGCGGTCATGACATCCAGATATAATGGTTCTGCCTGCGCGCCGGGTTCTTTGGTGCGATCCAGAACGGCGATGCTGCGCGCGCTTTCCGGCAGCGCGCGCAGTAAATGTTTGGCGGAGAAGGGGCGGAACAGACGGACTTTCAGCACACCCACTTTCTCGCCGTGCGCCATCAGCTCTTCGACAACTTCTTCACTGGTGCCAATCGCCGAGCCCATTAAAATAATGACGCGTTCTGCCTGCGGATGACCGTAATATTCAAATGGCTGGTACTGGCGGCCCGTGGCTACGGCGAAGTCGTTCATCGCCTGTTCTACGTGATCGTAAACCGCGTTGTACCATGGGTTTGTCGCTTCGCGTGACTGGAAGTAGGTGTCCGGATTCGCTGATGTACCGCGGATAACCGGATGCTCTGGATTTAGTGCCCGAGCGCGGTGAGCATCGATCTCCGCCTGAGGCATCAGCCCGAGGATGGTGTTATCAGCCAGCGGCACAATTTTATTGATTTCATGTGATGTACGGAATCCATCAAAGAAATGAATAAACGGAACCCGGCTTTTCAGGGTGGCCATTTGCGAAATTAGCGCAAAATCCTGCGCTTCCTGAACGCTACTGGCGCACAGCATCGCGCATCCGGTTTGGCGTACAGCCATCACGTCGGAATGATCGCCAAAGATCGATAACGCGTGCGTGGCAATAGTTCGCGCTGCAACGTGCAGTACAAACGGGGTCAACTGACCGGCCAGTTTGTACAGCGTTGGGATCATCAACAGCAAACCCTGTGATGAGGTAAACGACGTAGAGAGCGCACCGGTCTGCAACGCGCCGTGAACGGTCGCAATCGCACCGCCTTCCGACTGCATTTCTACGACGCGAGGGATATCTCCCCACACGTTTTTAAGCCCATTTCCGGCCCAGGCATCGGCCTGTTCCGCCATCGTCGAACTGGGCGTAATCGGGTAGATGGCGATAACCTCGCTGGTACGAAATGCGACCGAAGCAACCGCACCATTACCGTCAATTGTGATCATACTGACACCCTTACATTGCGCAAAAAGAGGGACTCGCGAAAGCGTTGCGAGTCCTGTAATTATCCTTCTATTTTAGCAAAAGCCATTCAGGCGCATTTTCGCTTTTGTGTCCCTGGAATAAAGAGAATGTATGGTTTGATCAAAGGAGCAGCCAAAAAATTGCCAGAAAATGTAAACAGCGCGCATAAATGCGTGGTTTGCCTCTCGACGGCGGTGTCTCTGCTGCCTATTATTTATGGCTGTGTCGTTTGGTTAATCTTCAGAGGGGAGTAAGATGCGCGCAGCGTTTTGGGTAGGGTGTGCCGCGTTATTATTATCGGCGTGTAGCAGTGAACCTGTTCAGCAGGCAACGGCAGCACATGTCGCACCGGGCATGAAGGCAGCAATGTCCAGTTCTGGAGAAGCTAATTGCGCCATGATTGGTGGTTCGCTCTCCGTTGCCCGTCAGCTGGATGGCTCAGCCATCGGGATGTGCGCGCTACCCAACGGCAAACGCTGTAGTGAGCAGTCGCTTGCCGCCGGAAGCTGTGGGAGCTATTGAGCCTGCGCGTTAATTACATTAAATCCGCAAGTTTATACGTCAGCGTTTGTTCTGCTGTCGCCAGTGTCAACTGGTCAGCAGTCAAATCTACCTGTGCGCCTTGCTTAAACATTTCGCTGACGATACCGTCGAGCGCGTTAAGCTGTGGATCGGCGCACATCATGCGGGTCATCGCCATATCTTTCACCTTCAACTCGCCGTCGGACAACTTGCCCTGACCGTGGAATTGATTACACATCTTTCCCGATACCGTCATGTTTTCGCCAAAACTCAATTCGGGTGGGTTGTTAGCGACGGTAACGGTTTTACCATTCACGCTCTGCAAAACGAAACGGTGATGCTGTAACTGGTCGCGATTGACGGAAATGTTTCCACTGCTCACACAGCCAGCCATCAGCGTGCTGAGGGCAATCAACGTGACAACTTTCTTCATTAACATTCTCTAATTTCATGACCGGAATACATTCAATATGATAATGATACTGACTGTTTTATCATCGGCAATTGTCTGAAAATGCCCCCCTTAAATCAGGGGAGCACAGGGATTAAAAGAGGGCGTTTGGACAGGTTTCGCCTTTGGAGATTTGTTCCAGATTTTGCAGTGTCGTTTCAGAAATGCTGGTCAACGCTTCGGCGGTCAGAAACGCCTGATGCCCGGTAAACAGCACGTTATGGCAGGCTGACAGGCGACGGAACACATCATCCTGAATCACATCATTGGATTTATCTTCAAAGAACAGATCGCGTTCGTTTTCATACACATCCATACCCAGAGAACCAATTTTCTGGTTTTTCAGGGCATCGATAGCCGCCTGTGAATCGATCAGCGCTCCGCGACTGGTGTTAATAATCATCACGCCGTTTTTCATTTGCTCAAAGGCTTCCTGATTGAGCAGATGATAATTTTCCGGCGTTAACGGGCAGTGCAGGGAGATAACGTCGGACTCAGCAAACAGCGTTTTAAGATCGACATATTCCACGCCTAATTCCAGAGCAGCGGCGCTTGGGTAGGGATCGAACGCCAGCAGGCGCATACCAAAACCTTTCAGGATCCGCAGCGCAGCAATACCGATTTTACCGGTACCAATCACCCCGGCCGTTTTGCCATACATGGTAAAGCCGGTCAGCCCTTCAAGAGAGAAGTTGGCATCACGGGTACGTTGATACGCGCGATGAATACGGCGGTTCAGGGTCATCATCATGCCAATCGCATGCTCAGCGACGGCTTCAGGCGAATAGGCAGGGACGCGTACCACCTGCAGACCCAGCTCTTTTGCCGCGTCGAGATCGACGTTATTGAACCCGGCGCAGCGCAGGGCGATATATTTCACACCCAGCTTTTTCAGTTCTTCCAGAACCGGTCGGCTGCCATCGTCGTTGACGAAGATGCATACAGCTTCGCAACCATGGGCTGTTTTAGCTGTTTTCTCCGTCAACAGAAAGTCAAAAAATTCAAGTTCAAAACCAAAAGCCTCGTTAACCTGCTGCAGATACTTTTTGTCGTACTGTTTTGTACTATAGATGGCGAGTTTCATAAGACTTTCTCCAGTGATTTTGACGTCACATTAATCCAATTAAAATTATTTTACAAAATCTAAAAAGTTATTGATAGTCATAGAAGTAATGAATGTTTAAAGCGTATCTTTTGTTAGTGTGGGCAGGTTACGCGATTTCAACAACTGGATATTTTCCATTCGCTGAGCAGGTAGTGTGGGCAAAAAGCCAGGTGATTCACATCCAGACAGCTACGCTTATACAGGTAGCAGATATCGGGAGGAGTTATGCTAACTCACTCTGAAGCAAAACGATGGGCCACCTTAATGCTTAAGGCGGCTTTATGCGATGGAATGAAACCTGAAGAAATTTCCCGCCAGGTGCATTTAGTCTGTGATCATCATGGCAAGGAGTGTCTTGAAGAACTTATAGAAGAAATACTGATAGAGGCTGGTCGGATAGGACCTAAACATAGCGATGGACAACTGAACCATCATTGAGTCCGAATCCACGCGCTACTGTGTTGGAATCATTCCTGACGGCACGTGTAACAGCGTGCCACATAGCGCTGTTATCTGTCCTTAATGTGGGAATATGCAGTTAAACATGCCACAATACAGGCCTAAACCGGCTTAAATTTTGCTAATTCAGGATATTAACTACCCATGAAGGGTAAATATAAAGCCGTTCTGGCACTCCTCTTATTATTGATTCTCGTGCCGCTGACGCTGGTGATGACGCTTGGCCTGTGGGTCCCGACCCTGGTGGGCGTCTGGTTACCTGTGGGGACACGTATCGCGCTGGATGAGAGTCCACGGCTGACACGGCATGGGCTGCATATCCCGGAACTCCGCTATCTGGTCGATGATTGCCCGCTGGCGCGCATTACTCAGGCGGACCTGTCCCATCCCAGCCGCTGGTTGCTCAATGTCGGGACAATTGAGCTGGATTCCGCTTGCCTGGCCAAATTACCGCAGACAGAAGCGTCTCCGGTAGCACCCAAAACGCTGGCTGAATGGCAATCGATGCTGCCCAATACCTGGATTAACATCGACAAACTTATTCTCTCTCCCTGGCAGGAATGGCAGGGGAAACTGTCGCTTTCGCTAACGCCCTCTACTCAGCAACTGCGCTACCAGGGGGAAAAGGTTAAATTCCAGGGGCGGCTGCACGGGCAAAATCTCACGGTAAATGAGCTGGATGTCGCTGCATTTGAAGGGCAACCGCCGGTAAAACTGGTCGGTGAATTTACCATGCCGCTGGTTCCTGATGGGTTACCGGTGAGCGGTCATGCCGTTGCGACGCTGAACTTGCCGCAGGAGCCTACGCTTGTGGACGCCGAACTGGAGTGGCAAGAAAACAGCGGACAACTGATCGTCATGGCGCGCGATAGTGCCGATCCGCTGCTCGATCTTCCGTGGGAAATAACCCGTCAACAACTGACTATCAGCGACGGTCGCTGGAACTGGCCTTATCAGGGATTCCCGTTAAGCGGACGGCTGGGCATGAAAGTTGAAAACTGGCAGGCCGGGCTGGAAAACGCGGTGGTGAGCGGGCGTCTGAACATTCTGACGCAAGGCGATGCCGGTAAAGGAAACGCTGTTTTAACGCTGGGGCCGGGTAAGCTGGGTATCGATAACAACGAGATGCCGTTACAGCTAATCGGCGAAGCGAAACAGGGCGATCTGATCTTCTACGCGAAATTACCCGCCAAACTCACCGGTAGCCTGAACGATCCGCAACTGGCGTTTGAGCCAGGGGCGCTGTTGCGTTCGCGGGGGCGGGTAATTGATTCGCTGGATATTGACGAGATTCGTTGGCCGCTGGCGGGCGTAAAGGTAACACAACGCGGTGTGGATGGTCGTCTACAGGCTATTTTGCGTGCGCATGAAAACCAGATGGGTGGCTTTGAACTGCACCTGGATGGTCTGGCAAATAATTTTCTTCCTGATGCTGGTCGTTGGCAATGGCGCTACTGGGGCGAAGGCAGCTTTACGCCGATGCATGCCCGCTGGGACGTGGCGGGTAAGGGAGAGTGGCATGACAACACGCTGAAGCTCTTTGATCTCTCCACCGGATTTGACCACTTGCAATACGGCACCATGACGGTGGAAAACCCACGCCTGGTAATGGACGAACCGATCGTATGGGTACGGGACGCGACCAAACCGACGTTTAGCGGCGCACTGTCACTGGACGCAGGAAAAACCGTCTTCACCGGCGGAAGCGTCTTACCTCCCTCAACGCTAAAGTTCAGCGTGGAAGGCAGCGACCCGACGATTTTCCAGTTCAAGGGCCAGCTTCACGCGGGTGCGATTGGCCCCGTACAGCTAAATGGCCGTTGGGACGGGATCCGTCTGCGCGGACAGGCCTGGTGGCCAAAACAATCACTCACCGTGTTCCAGCCGCTGCTCCCGCCTGACTGGAAAATGAAACTGCGTGAAGGTGATCTCTATGCGCAGGTCGCATTCTCGGCCGCGCCGGAACAGGGCTTTGAAGCGGGCGGTCATGGGGTATTAAAAGGCGGTAGCGCCTGGATGCCTGATAACCAAATTAATGGCGTCGATTTTATCTTACCGTTTCGGTTTAGCGAAGGCGCATGGCAGTTGGGTACGCGTGGGCCTGTTTCACTGCGTATTGCGGAAATCGTGAATCAGGTGACGGCGAAAAATATTACTGCCGATCTACAGGGAGCGTACCCCTGGAGTGAAGGCAATCCGTTATTGCTGAGCGATGTCAGCGCCGAACTGCTGGGAGGCAAAGTCATCATGCGGCAACTGCGGATGCCACAGCACGACCCGGCCTTATTACGGGTGCAGAATATCTCCTCCAGCGAGCTTATTAGCGCGGTTAACCCCAAGCAGTTCGCTATGTCGGGTCCGGTCAGCGGCGCGTTGCCATTATGGTTGGATAACGAAAAGTGGATCATCAAAGACGGCTGGTTAACCAACCCAGGTCCGATGACGCTGCGTATTGATAAAGACACGGCGGATGCCGTCGTTAAAGATAATATGGCGGCTGGCGCGGCAATTAACTGGCTGCGCTATATGGAAATAACCCATTCCTGGACGAAAATAAACCTGGATAACCTGGGTGTCTTAACGATGCAGGCAACCGTTACTGGCAATAGCCGGGTAGATGGCAAAGTGGGGACGGTTAATTTGAATTACACCCACGAAGAAAACGTCTTTACGCTATGGCGCAGTTTGCGTTTTGGCGACAATTTACAGGCATGGCTTGAGCAAAATGCAACGCTGCCGGAAACCCATTGCCTGGAAGGCAAGGAATGTGAGGAACAACAATGAAAACGATAGCCGCCATGCTGGGGTTGCTGGCTTCATCTCTGGTGGTAGGTTGTACCCCGAGAATCGAAGTGGCTGCGCCAAAAGAGCCGATCACGATTAATATGAACGTCAAAATCGAACATGAGATTCATATCAAAGTTGATAAAGACGTCGAGAGCTTATTGAAATCGCGCAGCGATCTGTTCTGAGGTAATGATGAAAAAACAGCTTGCAGCGATCCTGGTGGCGCTGAGTTTTATCACCAGCAATGCATGGGCGTTGACCCTGAATGAAGCCAGAACTCAGGGGCGAGTGGGGGAAACACTCAATGGTTATCTGGTGGCATTACAAACCGATGCTGAAACGCAGGCGCTGGTGAGTGAGATTAATAAGGCGCGAAGCGCCAGTTATCAGCAACTGGCTGAGAGCAATAATATTCCGCCAGAGGAAGTGGCAAAAATGGCCGGACAAAAGTTAGTCGCTCGCGCTAAACCGGGGGAGTACGTGCAAGGTATTAATGGTAAGTGGTTGAGGAAAGAATAATCATTTCTGAACGCCACTGGGGGAATGGTATTACAAGTGGAGGATCCTTCCGGATTATTCATCGACATCGCAATAGTTGCCACACGGCATCAAACGGATGTTGATATAGTTCAACACCGGTCGCGTCGTGGAGTGAAATCATGTGGCTTCTCAAATGGTATGTCTGGAATCGTTGGGTATTCAAGCTATTAAGCCGGGATGTCGCGGAGCCGGAACAATTTTTACTTCATTGCTGGGAAGAAAATCTGGCGAAGTGCAGGGAGTATGCCACCATCTGGCGTGATATTAATCGCATTCACGGCAAGCAGGTACATGTGCGGGCAAAGAAGTAAGTACCGAGAATCCCTCCCACCGGATGGTGAGAGGGTGAATTATCAGGCAGCAACCACGCTGTCGATAGCGGCTTTCGCATCGGACTGGGCTTTAGATGCCACTTCCGGGCCGTAAGCGATACCTTCAGCAAAGACCACGTTCACGTCGGTGATACCGATAAAGCCCAGGAACACGTTCAGATACGGTGTGATCAGGTCAGTCGGCGTATCTTTATGAATACCACCACGGCTGGTCAGCACCACTGCGCGTTTACCGGTCACCAGACCTTCCGGACCTTTCTCGGTGTAGCGGAAGGTCACGCCGGCACGGGCAATCAGGTCAAAGTAGTTTTTCAACTGCGTCGGAATGTTAAAGTTATACATTGGCGCGGCGATAACAATCACATCATGCGCTTTCAGTTCAGCGATCAATTCGTCAGACAGCGCCAGCGCTTCTTGCTGACGCGGCGTCAGTGGCGCATCGCTTGGGCGCAGCGCACCCACCAGTTCGCCATCCAGTACCGGAACCGGGTTTGCAGCGAGGTCGCGGACGGTGATTTCATCAGCAGAGTGCTTTTCACGCCACTGTTCAACAAAATAATCAGACAACTGACCAGACTGAGAGTACCCTGCCAGAATACTGGATTTAAGAACTAATACTTTGCTCATGGGTGTTTCCTTTTATGTGTTTGAAGGGGTAGTGCCCCGTTGCTTGTTGACACTTTATTCACAATCCTGTCGCAGTGATAGCGCAATATATCGAATCCTATGTTCGAAATTATTGAACAACACATGAAAAGCCCCGATGTGGTACTCTATATCTATCATCTAAAAGAGATTTAACCCGGCAGATCGCTGCCTTTTAACGCTATGACAGAACAACCAAAATTAACCTTCAACATGTTGCAGCAACAGCTGGACTCGCTGATGCTGCGTGACAGACAGCGTTTTACCCGCCGTTTGCACGGCGTGAAGAAGGTTAAAAATCCTGATGCACAACAGGCCATTTACCAGGAAATGGCAAATGAGATCGACCAGGCAGCCGGTAAAGTTGTGCTGCGTGAAGCGGCGCGTCCGGTCATCAGCTATCCGGAAAACCTGCCTGTCAGCCAGAAAAAACAGGATATTCTGGAAGCCATTCGCGACCATCAGGTGGTGATTGTGGCTGGTGAGACCGGTTCAGGTAAAACCACCCAGTTGCCGAAAATCTGTATGGAGCTAGGGCGCGGGGTGAAAGGGCTGATCGGCCATACTCAGCCGCGTCGTCTGGCGGCGCGTACCGTGGCGAATCGTATTGCGGAAGAGCTGCAAACCGAGCCGGGCGGCTGTATCGGCTATAAGGTCCGTTTTAGCGATCATGTTAGTGACAACACCATGGTTAAGCTGATGACGGACGGTATCCTGCTGGCGGAAATCCAGCAGGATCGGCTGCTAATGCAGTACGACACCATCATCATCGATGAAGCGCATGAACGCAGCCTGAATATTGATTTTCTGCTTGGCTACCTGAAAGAACTCCTGCCGCGTCGTCCGGATCTAAAAATTATCATCACTTCGGCGACCATTGACCCGGAACGCTTTTCTAAGCATTTCAACAATGCGCCGATTATCGAAGTCTCTGGTCGCACCTATCCGGTGGAAGTTCGCTATCGCCCGATTGTTGAAGACGCAGATGACACCGAGCGTGACCAGTTGCAGGCAATTTTTGATGCCGTAGATGAGTTAGGCCGTGAAAGTCAGGGCGACATACTGATCTTCATGAGCGGCGAGCGCGAAATCCGCGATACCGCTGATGCCCTGAATAAGCTGGATTTGCGTCACACCGAAGTGCTGCCACTGTATGCACGTCTCTCCAATAGCGAGCAGAACCGTGTGTTCCATTCGCACAGCGGTCGTCGTATTGTGCTGGCCACCAACGTGGCGGAAACCTCGCTGACCGTACCGGGTATCAAGTATGTCATTGATCCTGGCACCGCGCGTATCAGTCGCTACAGCTATCGCACGAAAGTCCAGCGTTTGCCGATTGAACCGGTGTCGCAGGCCTCTGCCAACCAGCGTAAAGGCCGATGCGGTCGCGTTTCGGAAGGGATCTGTATTCGTCTGTATTCTGAGGACGATTTCCTGTCGCGTCCGGAGTTTACCGATCCGGAGATCCTGCGTACCAACCTGGCGTCCGTTATTTTGCAGATGACCGCGCTGGGGCTGGGGGATATCGCGGCGTTCCCGTTTGTTGAAGCGCCGGATAAACGCAATATTCAGGACGGGGTGCGCCTGCTCGAAGAGCTGGGTGCGATAACCACCGATGAACAGGCAACCGCTTACAAATTAACGCCGTTGGGCCGCCAGCTGTCGCAACTGCCGGTGGATCCGCGTCTGGCGCGTATGGTGCTGGAAGCGCAAAAACATGGCTGTGTGCGTGAGGCGATGATCATCACCTCGGCGCTGTCCATTCAGGATCCGCGCGAGCGTCCAATGGACAAGCAGCAAGCTTCCGACGAGAAGCATCGCCGCTTCCATGACAAAGAGTCTGATTTCCTGGCGTTTGTGAACTTATGGAATTACCTCGGCGAGCAGCAAAAAGCGTTGTCGTCAAACCAGTTCCGCCGTCAGTGTAAAGTCGACTTTCTTAATTATCTGCGCGTACGTGAATGGCAGGATATCTACACACAACTGCGCCAGGTGGTAAAAGAGTTGGGCATTCCGGTCAACAGCGAACCCGCTGAATATCGGGAGATCCACGTCGCATTGTTGACCGGTTTACTGTCCCATATTGGGATGAAAGATGCCGATAAGCAGGAATTTACCGGTGCGCGTAACGCCCGTTTCTCAATCTTCCCGGGTTCCGGTTTGTTCAAAAAACCGCCGAAATGGACGATGGTGGCGGAGCTGGTGGAAACCAGCCGCCTGTGGGGACGTATTGCCGCGCGTATCGATCCCGAGTGGGTGGAGCCCGTTGCGCAGCATCTGATCAAACGTTCATACAGCGAACCGCACTGGGAACGCGCGCAGGGCGCGGTCATGGCGACAGAAAAGGTCACCGTCTACGGCTTACCGATTGTTGCTGCCCGTAAGGTGAACTACAGCCAGATCGATCCGGCGCTGTCACGTGAACTGTTCATTCGTCATGCGCTGGTGGAGGGAGACTGGCAAACGCGCCATGCTTTCTTCCGTGACAACCTGAAGCTGCGGGCGGAGGTGGAAGAGTTAGAACATAAATCGCGCCGTCGCGACATCCTGGTTGATGATGAAACGCTGTTTGAGTTTTACGACCAGCGTATTAGCCATGATGTGATTTCTGCTCGCCACTTTGATAGCTGGTGGAAGAAAGTTTCCCGCGAGACCCCGGACCTGCTCAACTTTGAAAAGAGCATGCTTATCAAAGAGGGCGCGGAAAAAATCAGTAAGCTGGATTATCCGAACTTCTGGCATCAGGGCAATCTCAAACTGCGTTTGAGCTACCAGTTCGAACCGGGAGCCGATGCGGACGGTGTGACCGTGCATATTCCGCTCCCACTGCTCAATCAGATCGAAGAGAGCGGTTTTGAATGGCAGATTCCTGGCCTGCGCCGCGAGCTGGTGATCGCCCTGATTAAGTCGTTGCCGAAACCGGTACGACGTAACTTTGTTCCTGCTCCGAACTATGCTGAGGCATTTTTAGGCCGCGTGACGCCGCTGGAACTGCCGCTGCTGGACGCGCTGGAACGTGAACTGCGACGGATGACCGGCGTTACCGTTGACCGCGATGACTGGCATTGGGATCAGGTACCCGATCACCTAAAAATCACCTTCCGGGTGGTGGATGACAAGAACAAGAAGCTACAGGAAGGGCGTTCGCTACAGGATCTGAAAGACGCCTTGAAGGGTAAGGTTCAGGAAACGCTGTCCGCGGTGGCGGATGACGGTATCGAACAGAGCGGATTGCATATCTGGAGCTTCGGACAGCTTCCGGAAAGTTACGAGCAAAAACGCGGTAACTATAAGGTAAAAGCGTGGCCAGCGCTGGTCGATGAGCGTGACAGCGTCGCCATCAAATTGTTTGATAATCCGCTGGAGCAGCAACAGGCTATGTGGTGCGGCTTACGCCGCCTGTTGCTGTTGAACATTCCTTCACCGATCAAATATTTACACGAGAAGTTGCCTAACAAAGCCAAGCTGGGGCTGTATTTTAACCCGTATGGCAAAGTGTTGGAGTTGATTGACGACTGTATCTCCTGCGGTGTGGATCGGTTGATCGACGCCCATGGTGGTCCCGTGTGGACGGAAGAGGGCTTTGCGGCGTTGCATGAGAAGGTACGGGCTGAACTGAACGATACGGTGGTGGATATCGCGAAGCAGGTCGAACAGATCCTCACCGCGGTGTTTAATATCAATAAGCGTCTGAAAGGGCGTGTGGATATGACCATGGCGTTAGGGCTTTCAGATATCAAAGCGCAAATGAGCGGGCTGGTGTACCGCGGATTTGTCACTGGTAATGGTTTCAAACGCCTGGGCGATACGTTGCGTTATTTGCAGGCTATTGAAAAGCGTCTGGAAAAACTGGCCATCGATCCGCACCGTGACCGTGCACAGATGCTGAAAGTGGATAGTGTGCAGCAGGCCTGGCAGCAATGGTTCAATAAACTACCGCCTGCGCGCCGTGAAGATGACGACGTCAAAGAGATCCGCTGGATGATAGAAGAGCTGCGCGTCAGCTACTTTGCCCAGCAGCTTGGTACGCCGTACCCTATTTCAGATAAACGTATTCTGCAGGCGATGGATCAGATCACGGGATAACGCCGCGCTGAACCACCGGCCGGACAAGGCGTAACCGCCATCCGGCCTCTGTACCCGGTAAAGAATAAACACCAGGAGTCATGAATATGAGTCAGTTTCCGACGCTCTCCGCGACCACGCTGGCGGCGATCAATACTGTAGGGCAATGGCTGGCGCAGAGCGATTTTACGGGGGACATCACGGTTCAGTCAGATTGCGTAATTCTGGCGGGGAACGCGGTGATCCCGACCATCGATGCCGCCTGCCGGATCGCGAAAGACCAACAGGTTCCCTTATTGATTAGTGGGGGCATCGGCCATTCCACGCGCTTTCTGTATGACGCGATTGCCCGACATCCTCGCTACAATATCATTCGAACCACCGGACGTGCGGAAGCGGCGATCCTTGCCGATATCGCTCACCAGTTCTGGCACATTCCGGGGGAGAAGATTTGGGTGGAAGACCAGTCAACAAACTGCGGTGAGAATGCCCGATTTAGCTGTGCGTTACTGAGCCAGGCGACAGCAAGCATGCATACCGTCATTGTGGTGCAGGATCCGACCATGCAACGCCGCACGATGGCCACGTTTCAGCGCGTAACCCGCGATGAGCCGCATGCGCCGCGCTGGTTGAGTTTCCCGGGATTCGTTCCTGAGCTGGTCCAACAGGGCGACGGCGTGGACTTTGCGCCGACGGCCGAAGGGCTATGGTCAGTGGATCGCTATCTTTCGCTCATTACCGGAGAGTTGCCGCGTCTGCGGGACGATGTTAATGGCTATGGTCCCTGTGGCCGCGATTTTATCGTGCACGTGGATATTCCCGGTAACGTTGAGGCCGCCTGGCAGCAATTGAAAAGCGATACCGCGCTGTCAGACTTACTGGAGAGCCGCTCTCTGTGATCCCCGCTGCCCGTTTGTAAGCGTTTTGTTGCAAACGGGCATAAATCCCGCCCGTTTTTTCCTTTCATCAGCGCGTTGCCAGACGCTTTTATGAAGCCGCTCACAGAACAGTCACTGTAGTGATAATTCGTCAGGCATGATTGATATTAATTAACAATAGTTTTACTTGTTAAAAACAAATCAATCACAGGAGAAGCGCATGTCAGTACCCGTACAACATCCTATGTATATCGATGGGCAGTTTGTGACCTGGCACGATGACGCCTGGATTGATGTCGTCAATCCGGCCACGGAAGAGGTTATCTCGCGTATTCCGGATGGACGTGCCGAAGATGCGCGTAAAGCGATAGACGCCGCCGAGCGCGCTCAGCCTGAATGGGAAGCGCTGCCTGCCATTGAACGGGCGAACTGGCTACGCAAAATATCTGCGGGTATCCGTCAACGCGCCAGCGAAATCAGCGCATTGATAGTGGCTGAAGGCGGGAAAATACAGCAACTGGCCGACGTTGAAGTCGCATTTACCGCCGATTATATCGATTACATGGCCGAGTGGGCACGCCGTTATGAAGGCGAGATCCTGCAAAGCGATCGCCCGGGTGAGAATATCCTGCTGTTTAAGCGCGCTCTGGGCGTGACAACGGGCATTCTGCCGTGGAATTTTCCGTTCTTCCTGATTGCTCGCAAACTGGCCCCCGCGCTGCTGACGGGCAATACCATTGTCATTAAACCGAGTGAGTTTACGCCCAACAACGCCATCGCCTTTGCCAAAATTGTTGATGATATCGGCTTGCCTCGCGGGGTATTTAATCTGGTCCTGGGACGCGGTGAAACGGTCGGCCAGGAACTGGCCGGAAACCCGAAAGTGGCAATGGTCAGCATGACCGGTAGCGTCGGAGCGGGCGAGAAAATTATGGCTGCAGCGGCCAAAAACATCACTAAAGTCTGCCTGGAACTGGGGGGCAAAGCCCCAGCTATCGTGATGGATGATGCTGACCTTGAGCTGGCCGTGAAGGCAATTGTTGACTCACGGGTGATCAATACCGGGCAGGTATGCAACTGCGCCGAACGCGTGTACGTCCAGAAAGGTATTTATGACCAGTTCGTTAATCGTCTGGGTGAAGCGATGAAAGCCGTACAGTTCGGCAATCCGGCTGAGCGCAATGACATTGCGATGGGACCGTTGATTAACGCCGCTGCGCTGGAACGAGTGGAGCAGAAAGTTGCGCGAGCGGTGCAGGAAGGGGCCAGAGTAGTGCTGGGCGGTAAGGCGGTAGAAGGCAAAGGCTATTACTATCCGCCGACATTACTGTTGGATGTGCGTCAGGAGATGGCGATTATGCACGAGGAGACCTTTGGTCCGGTGCTGCCGGTGGTGGCGTTTAATACGCTGGAAGAGGCACTGACGATGGCCAACGACAGCGACTACGGGCTGACTTCATCAATTTACACGCAAAATTTGAACACCGCGATGAAGGCGATTAAGGGGCTGAAGTTTGGCGAAACCTATATTAATCGTGAAAACTTCGAGGCAATGCAGGGTTTCCACGCGGGGTGGCGCAAGTCCGGGATTGGTGGGGCAGACGGTAAACACGGCCTGAATGAATATCTGCAAACGCAGGTGGTTTATCTGCAGTCCTAAGCTTTTAGCCGGGTGAGTTTGTACGTCACCCGGCGTAATTTTTACACTTTGGCGGCTATCCCGTGCATTCGACCTCCGCCACAACGTCAGAGCTTGATAAATTTATCCAGCGTGCGAATAAGTTGGGTCACAAAACCGTACTCGTTATCGTACCAGGCGACGGTTTTTACCAGTTGCAGATCGCCCACTTCGGTAATCTCAGTTTGTGTCGCATCAAATACCGAACCGAAATGTGAGCCAATCACATCTGACGAGACAATCTCCTCGTCGGTATAGTCAAATGACTCATTATTCAGCGTGGCTTTTTTCAGCGCGTTATTAACCTCTTCAGCGGTGACCTTTTTACTCAATACCGACACCAGTTCCGTGACGGATCCGGTTTTCACCGGTACGCGCTGGGCGTGGCCTTTTAATTTTCCGCTCAATGCCGGAATCACCAGGCCAATCGCTTTCGCTGCACCGGTGGTATGGGGAATGATGTTCTCCGCCGCCGCCCGCGAGGCGCGCAGATCTTTTCCGCGAGGGCCATCTACCAGCGATTGTGTCCCTGTGTAGGCATGGATGGTTGTCATAGTGCCCAGTTGAATACCGAAGTTGTCATGCAGGGCTTTCGCCATCGGCGCCAGGCAGTTAGTGGTGCACGATGCGACAGAGATAATTCGATCGTTCGCATCCATCGTGTCGTCGTTCACGTTAAAAACAATGGTTTTCATATCCCCGGCAGGGGCGGATATCAGGACTTTTTGGGCGCCTGCGTCCAGGTGGGCGTTGGCTTTTTCTGTTGAGGTGTAAAAACCGGTGCATTCGATGATGATCTCTGCGCCAGTGGCTTTCCACGGAATATTTTTGGCCTCTTTTTCTGCATAAACAGCGATTCTTTTACCGTCGACAATCAGCGCGTCTTCGGTAAAGTCGATACTCCAGGGAAATGGACCGTAATTTGAGTCGTGTTTTAACAGATAGGCGAGAATTTTGGGCGAGGTCAGGTCATTAATGGCGACGACTTCCACGCTGCTTTTGACCTCCAGTAGTCGACGCAATACCAGACGACCGATACGACCAAAGCCGTTAATGCCAATTTTACTCATGGTTTTCTCCTGTCAGGATGAGGCGGTACGACATATTTTCCCTACCAGGCATAGTCCAGTCAGGCATCCGGGGCAATAGCTGTTTTTGCGCTTAAACGTAACTGACTGATAATGGATGAACAAAAATTAATGAATTTTTAACAAAAGCCCGTTATGTTGACGCATTATTGTTTTTATTCAGGAAGTGTTATGGGGAATAAGTATTCTGGCCTGCAAATTGGTATTCACTGGCTGGTTTTTTTGTTGGTCATTGTGGCCTACAGCGCCATGGAGTTTCGCGGATTTTTCCCGCGTAGCTATCGTCCCTTGTTCAACATGGTGCACGTATCCTGTGGCATCACGATTTTAACGCTGATGGTGGCGCGTCTGCTGGTCAGGCTGAAATATCCGGCGCCGCCGATTGTACCAAAACCGAAACCGATGATGACCGGAATGGCGCATCTGGGCCATCTGGTCATCTATCTGTTGTTTATTGCGTTGCCGATTATTGGTCTGGTGATGATGTACAACCGGGGCAATCCGTGGATGGCATTTGGCATCGTCATGCCATATGCGGCAAAAGCCAACGTTGATCTTGTGGAGATGCTGAAGTCCTGGCACGTGACGCTGGCAAACCTGGGCTATTTTGTTATTGGTTTGCATGCCGCAGCCGCCCTGATGCATCACTACTTCTGGAAGGATAATACGTTGCTGCGCATGATGCCGCGTAAGCGTTCCTGACGTAAAGCCCCGCAAGCGCGCAATGTCGTTCAGGTTGAACATGTGATTCTTGATCAGCGTTCCGTTCACCTCAGCCGTATCACTTTTCTAAAGCACAGATACTCGTGAACGTGCAAGGGAGGCTCACCGCCGCCTCCCTTGCATCCCAGGCTCCCGGCGGGAAAATCGTCGCTGCGCGAGCTATTCGTCTTATGCTGTCTGCCTGTCGGGTCGGGGTCATCGCTTCAACGCTCTGACTTTCAGTAAAATCTTTTTTGCTGTTCAACATATTCAAATAAAAACACAGGAGGTCAGGTGTGGCTGGTCCGGCTGAAAATTGCCGACGTGTTTCCGTAAGGCCGGGAGAGCCAGCATGGATGCTGGCTCAGGGCGCGCTTTGCAGGGACGCTACCTCGCGCCCGGCCCGGTCGCCTGGAGGAATAAACGGAGGGGACCGCGGAGCGGCAATTTTCCCGCCGGGAGCCGGGATTGTTAAGGGTACGGCGATAGTACCCTTAACACGTTCACTGGCGTTCAGTGTACAGAGAAGAGATACGGCTGAGGTGAACGGAACCCTTTCCCTGAAATAGCATGTTTATTACCTACGCCAATACCGTCCTTATCGTTCCGGTTAAATGAACATCTTCCTCTGCGGAATAAAACAAAAAATTATTTTTCCAGACACGATAAAAGCTTACCGACGAGATGATTAAACAATACCCAGTTCGCTACTCTCGTCACTTGATCGCCGTCCTCATTAAAACTACTGTATATAAATACAGTTAAGTGAGAGGCAGATTATTATGTTGTTTTTCCAGCCTGCAAAACGTCGACAAACGAAAAATTTTCCCCTGTTCAGCGACCTTGTGCCCTGTGGTTTTCCTTCTCCGGCGCAGGATTACGTTGAAAAAGGTATCGATCTCAATGACCTGCTGGTACAGCATCCCAGCGCAACCTATTTTGTAAAATCATCGGGTGATTCTATGGTCGGGGCGGGGATCGGTGAGGGTGATTTGCTGATTGTCGACAGCGCCAGAAACCCGGCTCATGGAGACATCGTGATTGCCGCCATTGGGGGAGAGTTCACCGTTAAACGTCTGCAATTGCATCCAATTGTGATGCTCAAGCCAGAGAACAGAACCTACGCGCCCATTATCATCGGCAGCGAGGACTCGCTGGATATCTTTGGCGTGGTGACCTTTATCGTTAAGGCGGCTGGCTGATTATGTTTGCCCTGGTGGATGTTAATTCGTTTTACGCCAGTTGTGAGATGGCATTCCGGCCCGATCTGAAAGACAAACCGGTTGTCGTTCTTTCCAATAACGACGGTTGTGTTATCGCCTGTAGCGCGAAGGCTCGGGCGCTTGGCATCACAATGGGCGCTCCGTACTTCAAACAGAAAGATCTGTTTCGGCGCTACGGCGTGGTGTGTTTTAGTTCCAACTATGAACTGTATGCGGATATGAGCAGTCGGGTCATGTCTATCCTGGAAGACCTCTCTCCACATGTGGAAAGGTACAGTATTGATGAGGCCTTCTGCGATTTGACGGGAGTAAGAAATTGTAGGGAACTGACGGATTTTGGTCTCGAAATCAGGGCCACAATTCTACAGAAAACACGCCTTCAGGTTGGCGTTGGCATCGCCCAGACCAAAACGCTGGCAAAGCTCGCGAATTACGCCGCCAAAAAATGGCCGCAACAGACTCGCGGAGTGGTGGATTTATCAAATATTGACCACCAGCGTAAGCTGATGGCCGCACTCCCTGTCGGTGAAGTGTGGGGCGTGGGCCGCCGTATCAGTAAAAAACTGAACGCGATGGGGATTAAAACCGTCCGTGACCTGGCTGATACCGACATTCGCTTTATTCGCAAACACTTCAACGTAGTTCTTGAACGAACCGTACGGGAATTGCGCGGTGAGTCGTGCCTGGCGCTGGAAGAGTTTTCGCCGGTTAAACAGGAAATCGTCTGTTCACGATCGTTTGGTGAAAAACTCACGGATTACAACGCGATGCGTGAGGCGATTTGCACCTATGCCTCACGTGCGGCGGAAAAGCTGCGCGGGGAGCATCAGTTCTGTCGGTTTATCTCTGTATTTATCAAAACCAGTCCATTTGCCTTGAAGGAACCGTATTACGCTAACAGCGCGTCGGTAAAGCTGCTGATCCCGACCCAGGACACCCGGGAAATTATGAGTGCGGCAACGCGCAGCCTGGACGCTATCTGGCGAGAGGGGCAACATTATCAAAAAGCGGGTGTGATGTTGGGCGATTTTTTCAGTTCTGGCGTGGCGCAACTGAATCTGTTTGATGGCAACGCCCCCCGGAGCCACAGCGCGGAATTAATGATGGTGATTGATCGGTTGAATAAAAAGGGACGTGGGACAATCTGGTTTGCCGGGCAGGGGATTGAACAGCCGTGGCAAATGAAACGAGAGATGCTCTCCCCCCGCTATACGACGCGTTTTACTGATTTACTGCGCGTCAGGTGAGTCTTAATACCTGCTGATTCAAATTTTTAATGTATCGATGACGGCTCGCAAGGCAGGTGACACGTTACGGTGCGGGTAATACAGAAATGAACCATCCAGACGCTGACTGTAACGTTGCAGAACCCGGATAAGCGTGCCTCGTTCTAAATCATCGGCAATCAACTCTTCGGGGACATAACCCAGCCCCAGGCCCAGTCTGGCTGCTTTTGCTTCCATGTAACTGTCAGCAAAGGCCCACTGTCCCTGCGGCCGGTGGGTGATTCTTTTACCACCATCGTTGAGCTCCCAGGCATACAGGCTTCCATCACCAAACTGATATGCGATGCAGGGGTGGATCACTAAATCTGCTGGTGTTTGGGGAAAGCCGTAGCGACGAAAATGCTCCGGCGTGCCAACTACCGCCATCTCCATATCGGGTGAAATGCGCACCGCGACCATGCCACTACCTACTTCTGAACCCAGGCGGACGCCCGCATCAAATCGTTCAGCAATAATATCGACGAACCGACTTTCGCTAATAAGTTCAAGTCGGATATCGGGGTAGCGTTGTTTAAATACCGCCAGCTTCGGCAGGAGTACTTTATCAATGGCGTGCTGGCTGGCATTGATACGTACCGTACCTGAGGGAGTATTACGATAGTACGCCAGAGTGGAAAGTCCTGAATTCAAAGCATCAAACCCCGATTCTACAGTCCGGTAGAGCTGTTCGCCGGCATGCGTCAACGACAATTTACGCGTAGTACGGGCCAGCAACTGAACCCCCAGACGCTGCTCCAGCTCACGCACTGAACGGCTGATGCCTGATTGCGCCAACCCAAGTCGTTGTGCGGCCGCGGTAAAACTGCCTTCCCGCACTACCTGCATAAACAGGTAGAGATCGTTATAGTTTTCCCGTTTTGCCATTCTTCAGTCCTCGCCTGATATGCCGCCATTTATAACAATATGATATTAATTCTAGCATTTTACACCCTCTAATCAGAACGAATACTGCTACCTATAATGAGCGCATTGCAACCAGGCACAGCAATGTTGTCCGTATAAGACCTGTACCCACAACCTATTTTTAGGGGAACAAGTGATGAAAGCTTTCACCAGAAAACTGTCGACCACCCTACCTGCCATGCTGCTATGCGCATCATTAAATGGAGTCACAACGATGAGTTATGCTGATACAACCAACCCAAACGCGCCCGTTTCGATGGTCGAAAAATGGGATAAAACCTTCGCCGAGAGTACGAAAGTCAATCATCGCAAGGTAACTTTTCAGAACCGCTATGGGATCACGTTAGTTGGAGATCTCTATATTCCAAAAGATCGAGGCGAACGCAAACTGGCGGCAATTGCGGTTAGCGGTCCTTTTGGCGCAGTAAAAGAGCAGTCCAGTGGACTGTACGCGCAGACGCTGGCTGAACAGGGTTTTGTGACGCTGGCCTTCGATCCTTCATATACCGGCGAAAGCGGCGGTATTCCACGTAATGTTGCCTCTCCTGATATCAACACCGAGGATTTCAGCGCGGCGGTTGATTTCCTTGGCCTACAAAAAGAAGTGGATCGCAATCGCATCGGCTTACTTGGTATCTGCGGTTGGGGCGGGATGGCGTTAAATGACGCAGCAATGGATACACGTGTTAAGGCCGTTGCGACTAGCGTAATGTATGACATGAGTCGCGCAATGGGCCATGGCGTCGGTGATGGCAAAGACCGGTATACCTCCGCAGACCGCCACGCGGTATTGCAGTATCTGAATGCGCAGCGCTGGAAAGATGCGGAAAAGGGCACATTTGCCCCGGGTGGACATGACATTAATGTTGACGAAAAAGGTAATGTCAGTGCAGGGGATCGTATTCTGCCGGAAACCTTACCTGCAAATCCGCATCCGGTACTGAAAGAGTTTTACGATTATTACCGGATGCCACGTGGTTTCCATGCGCGTTCTGTCAATTCAACAGGCGCATGGAACGCAACAATGCCCCTGTCGTTTATGAATATGCCGCTGCTAAGCTACGCCAATGAAATTACTGTTCCTGTGCTGATCGTAACGGGTGAAAAAGCTCACTCACGTTATTTTGCCGAAGACGCCTTTAAGGCCGTTGGTAGTAAAGATAAAGAGCTGGTGGTCGTTCCGGGGGCTAACCATGTTGATTTATATGACAATGTGGCCGGTAAAATACCATTCAGCAAATTTGAGCAGTTTTTCAAAACCTCCTTAAGATAAATTCCTGGCCGGAAAACTTAACAAAGCTACCTGTTTGGCAGGTGGCTTTGCCCTTGTTTTGCCCCGGCAATATACAGAGAAAATAATAATGTCCACACTGAGCCATAATACCTTGTGTAATAAAACGCACGCACACTGGGGCGGCGTATTTGCCATGACGCTCTGCGTCTTTATTCTTATTGCCTCAGAATTTATGCCGGTCAGTTTATTGACGCCGATTGCCAGAGATTTGCACGTTTCAGAGGGACTGGCTGGTCAGGGAATAGCGATTTCCGGCGTGCTGGCAGTACTAACCAGCCTGACCATTTCACATGTTGCCGGGGATCTGAATCGTAAATATCTTCTGCTGGGGTTGACCATTTTAATGGCTGTGTCGGCAATAATGATCGGATTAGCTCCCAGTTATCCGCTTTATATGTTGGGAAGAGCCACAATTGGTATTGTCATTGGCGGCTTTTGGTCATTGTCGGCAGCAACGGCAATACGGTTGGTACCGCAGCACCAGGTTCCCCGGGCGCTGGCTATTTTTAATGGCGGGAATGCGCTGGCAACCGTCGTGGCAGCCCCGCTGGGCAGTTACCTGGGGGCAACCGTCGGCTGGCGTGGGGCCTTTTTATGCCTCGTGCCTCTTGCGATAACGGCGTTCATCTGGCAAAGCATCAGTTTGCCCGAAATGAAAAAGGATACGGTGCACAAGACGCGTGGGTCGGTACTTCGTCTGTTTCGTGTCTCCATTGTATCAAGCGGTCTGCTGGCCTGCGGACTCTTCTTTATGGGGCAGTTTGCATTATTTACCTACGTCCGTCCGTTTCTGGAGACGGTGACCAGGGTAAATGCTTCTGGTCTATCTTTGATTTTGCTCGCAATTGGCATCGCGGGGTTGGCTGGTACGCTTATAGTGACGACATTCCTGAACGCCAGATTTTATCAAACACTTATGGCTATACCACTACTGATGGCTATCATTGCCGGAATGTTACTCCTGGTCGGGCACTGTGCCTGGGCTGTTACTGTGCTATTAAGCCTGTGGGGAATGCTCGCTACTGCTGCGCCAACGGGGTGGTGGACATGGCTGGCGCGGACGCTGCCCGAGGATGCTGAGGCGGGCGGTGGTCTGATGGTCGCCGTCATCCAGCTTTCGATTGCGCTTGGTTCAACGGCTGGGGGGCTAATGTTCGACCGTCTGGGATGGCAAAGTTCTTTTGGACTCAGCGCTCTACTACTTGTTGGTGCGCTAGCCGTAACGTTTCTTACGTTCCGCCAAATACGCCAGCGTCACTAATACACCATCAGCAAATCTGTATGGATTAAGTGACGGAGAATAAATAACCCTTCAATTTTACAATTATGTAAAAATCCTGATAGTATACCCCCCTATAGTATCTGGAGGGCGTATGCCACATTCACCTGAAGATAAAAAACGTATCCTCACCCGTGTTCGCCGTATTCGCGGTCAAGTTGACGCGCTTGAGCGGGCGCTGGAGTCCGGCGAACCGTGCCTTGCGATCCTGCAACAAATTGCCGCTGTACGCGGCGCATCCAATGGCCTGATGGGCGAAATGGTGGAGATCCACCTGAAAGACGAACTGGTCAGCGGCGAGACAACGCCAGACCAGCGAGCCGTGCGTATGGCTGAAATCGGCCATCTTCTTCGCGCTTATCTAAAATAACACCATCACCTCGCAATAATGGGAAGAGACAAATGAAATCACGTGCAGCAGTTGCATTTGGCCCCGGCCAACCGCTAAAAATTGTCGAAATCGACGTCGCACCGCCAAAGAAAGGTGAAGTTCTGGTTAAAATTACCCACACTGGCGTGTGTCATACTGACGCTTTTACGCTCTCAGGCGACGATCCGGAAGGGGTGTTCCCGGCGGTGCTTGGCCATGAAGGCGGCGGTATTGTGGTTGAAGTGGGTGAAGGCGTCACCAGCCTGAAAGCGGGCGACCATGTCATCCCCCTGTACACGGCAGAATGCGGTGAGTGTAAGTTCTGTAAGTCAGGGAAAACCAACCTGTGTCAGGCTGTACGCGCCACCCAGGGCAAGGGGTTGATGCCGGATGGCACGACTCGTTTCTCATATAACGGCGAGCCGATTTATCACTATATGGGCACCAGTACCTTCAGTGAATATACCGTTTGCGCGGAGATCTCACTGGCGAAGGTTAACCCGCAGGCGCCGCTGGACAAAGTATGTCTGCTGGGCTGTGGCGTCACTACCGGGATCGGGGCAGTACATAACACCGCGAAAGTGAAAGAAGGCGATACCGTGGCCGTATTTGGTCTTGGCGGCATCGGCCTGGCGGTGATTCAGGGCGCGGTGCAGGCGAAAGCCGGACGTATTCTGGCCGTTGATACCAACCCGGAGAAATTCAAACTGGCGGGTGAAATGGGCGCGACGGATTTCATCAACCCGAATGATTACGATAAACCGATTCAGGATGTGATTGTTGAGCTTACCGATGGCGGTGTGGACTTCAGCTTTGAATGTATCGGCAACGTTAACGTAATGCGTGCGGCGCTGGAATGCTGCCATAAAGGGTGGGGCGAGAGCATCATCATCGGCGTGGCAGGCGCCGGACAAGAAATCAAAACGCGTCCGTTCCAACTGGTTACCGGGCGAGTCTGGCGCGGTTCGGCGTTTGGCGGCGTGAAAGGGCGCACTCAACTCCCGGGAATGGTCGAAGAAGCGATGAGCGGAAAAATCCAGTTGGATCCGTTTATCACCCATCGCTTACCGCTGGAGCAGATTAACGAAGCATTCGATTTAATGCATCAGGGTAAGTCCATCCGTACCGTTATCCACTTTGGCGATAACTGATTCATTGGCCAGCGGATTTATCCGCTGGCACTTTCCTGAATTTTTTAGAATTATGTTGTGAAAGTGTGACGAATCCGGCGCTTTTTACGGTAAGTAAACCTCACGGATTGCCGATGACTATCTAACGGGCGTGTTTTCACGCATAAACCCTACAAGAGAGTCGACGGTCATGGACAACACAACATCGATGCAGGCCCAGCATAAACTGGGATTTCTGCATCAAATCCGACTGGTTCCGCTGTTTTCCTCCATTCTCGGTGGCATCCTTCTGTTGTTCGCCTTAAGTTCAGGGCTGGCAAGCTATTTTCTTATGCAGGCCGATCGCGATCAGCGCGACGTGACCGATGAGATTCAGGTCAGGATGGGGTTATCTAACAGCTCTAACCACTTACGCACCGCACGTATCAACATGATCCATGCCGGCGCGGCGAGCCGTATTGCCGAAATGGATGACATGAAGGCCAATATCGCCGAGGCAGAAAAACGGATTAAGCAATCGCAGGACGGCTTCAATGCTTATATGGCGCGTACGGTGAAAACGTCTGCTGATGAAGCGTTAGACGCCGAATTAAGCGCCAGTTTCAAAGCCTATACCGACGGTTTACAGCCGATGCTGAAATACGCTAAAAACGGCATGTTTGAAGCGATTATCAACCATGAAAATGAACAGGCCAGACCGCTGGATTCCGCTTACAACAAGGTGCTGCTGAAAGCCATTGAGATTCGTACTGCCAGGGCGAATAACCTTAGTGAGCAGGCGCACCAACGTACACAACTTGGTATGGCGTTTATGCTCGGCGCATTTGCCCTCGCGTTGGTGCTCACCGTGATGACGTTTATCGTTCTGCGCCGCACCGTTATCCATCCTCTGTTACGTGCAGCCCTGCGCATCGAGCAAATTTCGGCAGGCGACCTGACCATGCCAGAGGAACCGACCGGGCGCAGTGAAATTGGTCGCCTGAGTCGTCATCTGCAAACTATGCAGCATTCGCTGGTGAAAACCGTGGGCACGGTGCGCCAGGGGGCAGAGGAAATTTATCGCGGTACCAGTGAGATTTCTGCAGGGAATACCGATTTGTCCTCACGTACAGAGCAACAGGCCGCGGCGATTGAAGAAACGGCGGCCAGTATGGAAGAGCTAACGGCTACGGTGAAGCAAAACGCTGACAACGCGCACCATGCGAGCAAGCTGGCGGAAGACGCTTCCGGCAAGGCGAGTCGTGGCGGTCAGATGGTTTCTGGCGTGGTGAAAACCATGGGCAATATCTCAGGTAGTTCGAAGAAAATCTCTGAAATCACAGCCGTTATAAACAGCATTGCTTTCCAGACGAATATCCTGGCGTTGAACGCGGCGGTAGAAGCGGCGCGGGCGGGAGAGCAGGGACGCGGGTTTGCCGTGGTCGCCAGTGAGGTACGCACGCTGGCGAGCCGAAGCGCGCAGGCGGCAAAAGAGATTGAGGGTTTGATTAGCGAATCGGTACGACTCATTGACCAGGGATCCGATGAAGTGGTCGCGGCGGGCAATACCATGACGGATATTGTCGATGCGGTAAAACGCGTGACGGATATCATGCTGGAAATTGCGGCGGCCTCTGATGAGCAGAGCCGGGGCATTGTGCAGGTGAGCCAGGCGATTTCGGAGATGGATAAGGTGACGCAGCAAAACGCCTCTCTGGTTGAAGAAGCGTCGGCCGCAGCGGCATCGCTGGAAGAACAGGCGGCACGTTTAACTGAAGCCGTCGGTACATTCCGCTTAAATGGGGGAAGCGCAATAAAGCGCGCTGCTGGTACCAAAATATCGGGCCATTCAAGTTTGCAGGCAGCAACGGTCAGTGATGATAACTGGGAAACGTTTTAACACGCTATAAGGGACCAGATGGTCCCTTAATTTTGGGTATCAAAACGGTATGGTTTTGCGTATCGCGCCAATGAGGATTTGCGCGGCAGAGGAAAGCTGAACGTCTACACGGGTAAGAATGCCAATAGGTTCACCCGCCCCGTGGGTGGGAATCGGCAATGATACCAACGTCGCCTGACGTAAATCTTCCCGGACCGCGCCTGACGGTACAAACCATACATAGTCGTAGTCAACCGTCAGTTGGCGGGAAAGCGATGCTGACAGCGTTTCGATGCAGCCCGGCGGCATCTTGCAACCCTGGCTTTGCAGCAGCGTTTCCGCGTGCTGACGAGGAGCGGTTCCTTTTGGTGACACCACAACGGGCCATTCCATCACCCGACTCAGCGTGATGGTTTCCTGCAACAACGGGTGGTTAGGCCGCACTACCAGTTTGAGCGACTCAAGAAACAACAGCTCGTAATTCAGACCGACCATTAATTCCGGATCGGCCATCCGACCGATACCGAGATCGATTTCTCCCGATTTTAAACCGGCCAGAATCATGGGATTACTCATGGTGGCAACTTGCAGCGTCGTCTCCATTTGCTGCTTATGGAACGGACCGATTACCGCCGGAAGAATACCCAGCGCAGCGGTGGGTAAGGCCCCAATCCGTATGACGTCCGTCTGCGACTCTTCGCGCTGGTTTAACGCCTGTCCGGCAGTATTGAGCGCGTCCAGTACTCTCACCGCGTGGGTAAGAAACTGCTCGCCGGGCAATGTTAACTGCGCGCCAAGGCGACCGCGTTCAAACAGCCGGGTACCGGTCAACTGCTCCAGTTCATTCAGTGTTTTGGAGAGGGCCGGCTGGCTCAGATTAAGGGTTTCAGCCGCGCGCCCCAACGTTCCCTGTTGTGCAACGGCGACAAAAGTATGCAGGTGGCGCAAGCGAATGCGCTGATTGAACAGAACATTTTTTTCCATAAGCGATGTTAAAAACAGAGCCGTGTCGGTGACAAGTGAAGTTGTTCGTTTTTGATAACTTGATAGCAAAATATTATTAACATTTATCATGTTTTACTTACAACTTATTTATTTTGCTCATGTTTTGTACAGCCAGGCAGGGTGGTGGGATCATGGAAGGGAATGCACCCAGTCGTTATACTTTGAATATTGTTTGCTTTTGCACCCTTTCACTCACAAGGCACTGATTAATGATACATGTAGTAGGACACCTGAATCCCGATAGCGATGCTATTTGCACTGCCGCAATGACGGCGCGTTGGCTTACCTTACGCGGTCAGCAGGCCACAGCATGGCGTCTGGGTGAACCTAACCGCGAAACGCAGTTTATCTTTGCGCAAGCGGGGCTGGCACTTCCTGAACGGCTGACGTTTGAGTTGACCGATCGTGACGTCTGGTTGGTTGATTTCACCGAACCTGCCCAGGGGCCGCAATCGCTGGCAGACAGTAACGTCGTGGGGATTATCGATCACCACCGACTCGGTGGATTAGTCACCCGTCTGCCGCCAGAAGTGTGGGTGAAGCCTGTCGGCAGTAGCGCGACGCTGTTATGGCAACTGATGTCGGAAGATGAGCGTAGCCAGTTATCTCCCGCGGAGGCCGTTTTGTTGCTGGGTGCCGTGCTGAGTGACACTGTCACGTTTCGTTCGCCCACGACCACCGCTGATGATCGTTTAGCGGTCGATGCGCTGGTTCAAAAGGCCGGTGTAGACCTGGACGCCTTCAGTCGCGACCTGCTGTCTGCCAAAACGAGCGTGGAAGGGATGAGCGCCCGCGAACTCCTGCAGAAAGACATTAAAACCTTCACTATCCATGGGCATCAGGTCTGTGTGGCGCAGCTTGAACTGTACGCGCTGCAACAGGTTGATACAGTGCTGGATGAATTACGCCAGGAAATGACGCGCTATGCGCAGGAAAAGAATGCCGCACTGGTTGTGCTCATGCTCACCGATATTAATCTGGGCGACACCAGTCTGTGGTTTGCCGGTTCTGAGCTTTCTGACATCCCGCAGCCCTGCAAGGTGGAAGGTATGCTCAGCCGTAAAAAACAGATGCTCCCCTGGCTGGAAAGTCATTTAAAACCACGCCAGTAGGTTCGGTTCGCCGTCTGTATGGGGTGGGAAACTTACGCGGGGTCACACTTTGTAAATTCTTCCCACCGGACTTTGCAGCGTTCTCTACACTCCAGGTAATATTCACTGGAGGCATGACATTATGGCGAACACCATCACGGCAGATGAGATTCGGGAACAATTTTCGCAGGCAATGTCAGCAATGTACCAGCAGGAAGTCCCGCAGTATGGCACGTTGCTGGAACTTGTCGCTGATGTGAATCTGGCGGTACTGGAAAATAATCCGACGCTGCATGAAAAACTGGCTAATGCGGATGAACTGGCCCGGCTAAACGTTGAGCGCCACGGCGCCATCCGGGTGGGCACTGCGCAGGAGCTTGCTACGCTGCGCCGGATGTTTGCCATTATGGGCATGTATCCGGTGAGTTACTACGACCTCTCTCAGGCCGGCGTCCCTGTACATTCCACGGCTTTTCGGCCCATCGACGATGCCTCGCTTTCGCGCAACCCGTTTCGGGTATTCACCTCGTTATTACGGCTCGAATTAATCGAGAACGTAGCGCTGCGGCAAAAGGCTGCGGAGATCCTTGCAAAACGCGACATTTTCACTCGTCGTTGTCATGAACTGCTGGATGAGTTTGATGCGCAGGGCAGTTTTACGCCTGAGCAGGCGCAGGAGTTTGTCCATGAAGCACTGGAAACCTTTCGCTGGCATCAGCACGCCACGGTAGATGAAGCGACCTATCATGCATTACACAACGAACACCGGCTGATTGCCGATGTGGTGTGTTTCCCTGGTTGTCACATCAACCATCTGACGCCGCGCACGCTGGATATTGACCGGGTACAGTCCATGATGCCGGAATGCGGCATAGAGCCGAAAATATTGATTGAAGGGCCGCCGCGCCGCGAGGTGCCGATTTTATTACGTCAGACCAGTTTCAAAGCGCTGGAAGAACCGGTGCTGTTTGCCGGTGAAATGCGCGGCACTCACACGGCGCGTTTTGGCGAGATTGAACAGCGCGGCGTAGCGCTCACACCGAAAGGCAGAGCCTTGTATGACGAACTGTTGAATAAAGCGGGAACGGGAAAAGACAATCTGACGCACCAGTTGCATCTTCAGGAGGTATTCAAGGCATTCCCGGATAGCGAGTTTCTGCTGCGCCAACAGGGACTCGCCTGGTTTCGTTATCGACTGACGCCGTCAGGCGAGGCGCATCGCCAGGCTATTCGCCCGGATGACGATCCGCAACCGCTCATTGAGCGCGGCTGGCTGGTTGCGCAACCTATCACCTACGAAGATTTCTTACCGGTTAGCGCAGCGGGGATTTTCCAGTCAAATCTGGGTAATGAAACTCAGGCTCGCAGCCATGGGAATTCCAGTCGCGACGCGTTTGAAGAGGCACTGGGTTGCAAGGTATATGACGAATTTATGCTGTATCAGGAGGCTGAAGAGCGAAGTAAACGGCGGTGTGGTTTACTTTAACAGAATTTACACGGGATTCAGTCTGTTCCCATCGACATAAAATATTTTCGATTTTGTACAGATAATCGGCGACCAACAATTGGATTATTAATGAATTTTGTCTAGAGTGAGCGGTCAGAAATGTGCACTCTCTTGCCGCAGATTTTGACCGGCGCGGGACCATTTACACGACCAGAAGGACTCACTTTCAGGCATGAATCGCAGACGATTTATTAAAGGTTCAATGGCAATGGCCGCCGTGTGCGGAACCAGTGGTATTGCATCACTCTTTTCCCGCGCCGCCTTTGCGGCAGAGTCTGACATTGCAGACGGAAAAACCGTACGTTTTGATTTTTCCGTTCTGCAATCGATGGCCCACGACTTAGCACAGAAACCCTGGGGCGGCGAGCCGCGTGCGTTACCCGACACGCTGGCGAAATTGACGCCGCAGGCCTACAACAGCATTCAATATGACGCAGAGCAGTCTCTGTGGAACAATGTTGAAAATCGTCAGCTTGATGCGCAGTTCTTCCATGTGGGAATGGGATTCCGCCGCCGGGTTCGCATGTTCTCGGTCGATGACAGTACGCATATGGCGCGTGAAATCCACTTCCGTCCGGAGTTGTTTAAATACAACGACGCGGGTGTGGATACCAAACAACTGGAAGGGCAAACCGACCTCGGGTTCGCGGGTTTCCGCGTATTTAAAGCGCCAGAACTGGCTCGTCGTGATGTGGTTTCTTTCCTCGGCGCCAGCTACTTCCGCGCTGTGGATGACACCTACCAGTACGGTTTATCGGCGCGTGGTCTGGCGGTAGATACCTATACCGACAGCAAAGAAGAGTTTCCTGATTTCACCGCTTTCTGGTTCGAAACGGTTAAACCGGGCGCGACCTCCTTTACCGTGTATGCGCTACTCGATAGCCCAAGCGTAACAGGTGCCTTTAAGTTCGTGATCCACTGCGAGAAAACGCAGGTGATCATGGATGTACAAAACCATATCTACGCGCGTAAAGACATCAAGCAACTCGGCATTGCGCCGATGACCAGCATGTTCAGTTGCGGCAACAATGAACGTCGGATGTGCGACACCATTCACCCGCAGATTCATGACTCCGATCGTCTGGCGATGTGGCGGGGCAACGGCGAGTGGATCTGCCGTCCGCTGAATAACCCGCAAAAACTGCAGTTCAATGCCTATACCGATAACAACCCGAAAGGGTTTGGTTTACTGCAGCTCGATCGCGACTTCTCTCATTACCAGGACATCATGGGCTGGTATAACAAGCGTCCGAGCCTGTGGGTCGAACCGCGTAACCAGTGGGGCAAGGGGACCATCGGCCTGATGGAGATCCCGACGACTGGCGAAACGCTGGATAACGTCGTCTGCTTCTGGCAGCCGGAGAAGTCGATTAAAGCCGGCGATGAGCTGGAATTTAAATATCGTCTGTACTGGAGCGCGCAGCCGCCGGTACGTTCGCCGTTGGCTCGCGTGATGGCGACCCGTACAGGCATGGGCGGCTTCCCGGAAGGATGGGCGCCGGGCGAGCACTACCCGGAGAAATGGGCGCGTCGTTTTGCCGTTGACTTCGTCGGTGGCGATCTGAAAGCCGCTGCGCCGAAAGGCATTGAGCCGGTGATAACGCTCTCCAGCGGTGAAGCAAAACAGATTGAGATCCTCTACGTGGAGCCTATCGACGGCTACCGTATCCAGTTTGACTGGTATCCGACGTCTGACTCAACCGACCCGGTAGATATGCGTATGTTCTTGCGTTGCCAGGGCGACGCCATCAGCGAAACCTGGCTGTATCAGTACTTCCCGCCAGCGCCGGATAAACGTCAGTACGTTGACGACCGTGAGATGCGTTAATCACTCCTTTTACGGCTCTCCTGAGGGGGAGCCGTATCTGCAATCTTTCTGAAAATAGTCTGTACGCTATTTACTCGATCCTGTTCGCATTTTTCTGTATGGGAAATGGGTACTCTGGAGCTGTGTATTTCTTATACACGTTCTTGTCCACTAACAGGGAGAAAGTATGTTTCCAGAATACAGAGACCTTATTTCCCGACTGAAAACCGAGAACCCTCGCTTTCTGTCCTTATTCGAAAAACACAACAGCCTTGATCATGAGATCTCCAGACTGGAAGGTGCGGATGGTCGGGGGTATAGTTTGGACATTGTTCGCCTTAAGAAACAGAAACTCCACCTGAAGGAAGATCTGCTCAAAATTTTGCAAAAAGAGAGTGTCGGTGAGAGCTAAGTAAAACAGCGCTTGCTGTGTAAAAGGGCTTCCAACAGGGAAGCCCTTCCTGTTTTATGATGAGCAGAATTAGCTGCTTAACGATCGTAACGGAAAGAAAATGCCAGAAGTGATAACCATTAATGATTCGCTGGAACTGCGTGCCGTCGAAGAACAACACGTCACCCCTCTGCATCAGTTGGTGCTGAAAAATAAAACCTGGCTCCAGCAGTCGCTGAACTGGCCGCAGTTTGTCGAATCCGAGGACGACACGCGCAAAAACGTGCAGGGAAATATGATGTTGCACCAGCGCGGCTACGCCAAAATGTTCCTGATTTTTGCACAACAGGATCTGGTGGGCGTCATCGCGTTTAACCAGATAGAGCCGCTGAACAAAGCGGCCTATATTGGTTACTGGCTGGATGAAGCTCATCAGGGTAAGGGCATTATGTCCCTGGCGCTACAGGCATTGATTCATCATTATGCGCAGCGCCAGGAAATTCGCCGCTTTGTGATTAAATGCCGCGTAGAAAACGTTGAGAGCAACCGGGTGGCATTGCGCAATGGCTTCCAACTGGAAGGATGTTTACGACAAGCAGAGTTCCTCAATGGCGATTACTATGATGTGAATCTCTATGCCCGCATCATTGATAGTCCCTCAGAATAAGCCTGCGATAGGTGTGCGCGTAATGCGCTGCTCACCATTGATCACCTTCGGCCCGCGCAGATGAATAGCATCGCCATCAAACGCTTCAATGTGCGCCTGGCCGGTTATCTCAATGTGATTCTCGACCAACACTTCTCCAAGAACGCAGGCGTGACCTTCAACCAGGATGTGATCGTCAAGCTGGATTGGTCCGCCGCGTAATGTAGCATGTCCCCCGACCAACACATGGTGCTTCAGCACGCAATTACCCTCGACTACCGCGTGTTCTGCCACCTGTGAGCTGTAGCGCAGGGTAGGAATAGCATCTTCATCGGTTCCGGCGATGACGCGCGCATGCCCGTAGACTTTGGCGCAATCGCAAATCCAGACATTATTCTCTTCATTACCTTCCACCTGGGCAAAATCAAAAACTTCCGCCCGATGTTCAATAAAGGCGTGGTTGATTTTCGCATCGCCATAGATCTGCGCCTGATGCACTACGCGTGAGTTGCTGATGGTCGCCCGATCGTAAATCTGCAACAACTGGTCGTTTTCAACAGTGAGTCCCCTGGCGGCAATGATTTCGGAGCCACATACAACGCGTGCATTACCCCAGAGAAGGCACTCGCCGCGAATAACCGAATCCTGTATCGTGACGTTGTCACGTATTTGTGCGTAATGGCTGATTTCTGCCCGGTCAATCCACACGGCATCGCCTATTTGCGCGCCATCTCTGACGACACTTGCCTGAGTAACCCGGGCGTTTCCGGTTATCGATGCGCCGGAAAATGCGAGCGCATTTACATCGTAAATCCAGCAATCACCGCGTTGCGACAAGACGCTTTCGTCATCAATCCAGCCGCCAGGCGTACCGGCGGTAACATCATTAAAATCAATGAGCGCAATGATTTGGCGTAGTAATACGCTTTTTTTATTGCCATTATCCTGGTAACTAAAGGAGCGAAGCTCATCGCTGAGTCGATATTTGGTCATTGCTCATTTCCATGTTGCGCACCTTAGTTAAACGTAGCAAAGTTTTCCGTACTGGCTAAACCCGCTGAAATTCCATAAAATGCATTTCAAATATACTTTAAAAAATAAACAAAATGAGTAAGAGCAAACAGAGTGAACGGGTCCTCAATCTTCCGGCCGGTTATTTTGGCATGGTTCTGGGTACTATCGGGATGGGATTCGCCTGGCGCTATGCCAGCCAGATTTGGCCGGTGAGCCACTGGATTGGCGACGGTTTAGTGATTCTCGCCATGGCCATTTGGGGGCTGCTGACGCTGGCTTTTATGTATCGCTTGCTGCACTTCCCGCACAGCGTACTGGCTGAAATTCGTCACCCGGTGATGAGTAGCTTTGTCAGTCTGTTTCCGGCCACAACCATGCTGGTAGCAATTGGCTTTGTTCCCTGGTATCGACCGCTGGCGATCGGGTTATTCAGCATTGGCGTGGTGATACAACTGGCGTACGCGGCCTGGCAAACGGCAGGATTATGGCGTGGAGCGCATCCAGAGGAAGCCACCACGCCGGGTCTGTATCTGCCGACCGTCGCCAATAACTTTATCAGCGCAATGGCCTGTGGTGCGCTTGGTTTCAATGATGCCGGAATGGTGTTTTTGGGGGCTGGCGTATTTTCCTGGCTCAGCCTGGAACCGGTGATCCTGCAACGTTTACGTAGCTGCGGGGAACTGCCAGCGGTCTTACGGACTTCGCTTGGCATTCAACTGGCGCCCGCACTGGTCGCTTGCAGCGCCTGGCTTAGCGTCAACGGCGGTGAGGGGGATACGTTAGCCAAAATGCTGTTCGGCTATGGTCTGCTGCAACTTCTGTTTATGCTACGTCTCATGCCATGGTATCTGTCGCAACCATTTAATGCCTCGTTCTGGAGCTTCTCGTTTGGCGTGTCGGCCCTGGCGACGACGGGCCTGCATCTGGGACACGGCAGCGAATCAGGATTTTTTCATACGCTGTCTATCCCTCTGTTTATTTTTACCAATTTTATCATTGCATTATTACTGATACGTACGCTTGCTTTGCTGCTGCAGGGAAAGCTGCTTATCCGCACAGAACGTGCTGCATTACTGAAATCTGAGGATAAATGATGACTCATTGCGACGAAAACTACTTTACTGAGAAATACGATTTAACCCGTACGCATTCCGATGTTGTTGAAGCGGCAAAAGTGGTCGCGCCAGGTAAAACATTAGATCTGGGCTGCGGTAATGGTCGTAACAGCCTGTACCTTGCGGCAAACGGCTATGACGTTACCGCATGGGATAAAAACCCCATGAGCATAGCGAACCTTGAACGTATTAAAGCGGCGGAAGGACTGACCAACCTGCATGCGCAAGTCGCGGATCTTAACGCCTTACGCTTTGATGGCGAATATGATTTTATTCTTTCTACCGTTGTGCTGATGTTCCTTGAGGCTAAAACTATCCCGGGACTGATAGATAATATGCAGCGCTGCACGAAGCCAGGCGGATATAATTTAATCGTTGCGGCAATGGACACTGATGATTTCCCGTGCACGGTTGGTTTTCCGTTTGCGTTTAAAACGGGTGAATTACGCAACTATTACAGCGGGTGGGATCTGCTGAAATACAACGAAGACGTGGGTGAACTTCATCGTACGGATGAAAATGGTAATCGCATTAAACTGCGCTTTGCCACTATGCTGGCACGCAAAACTGTCTGAACCTCCTGTCTGGGTTAACTCTCTCTGCGTTCAGCATTTTTTATGTTGAGCGCAAAGATAAAATTGTGCGGTCCTTACCATTTTTAGTGCATCCAAAATGAATCTGTTTTGCTATTCTTTTTAGGCATCATTGCGAAAACTAAAGGGATCGTTTCATGCGTACTCATACTTTATTTAAAGTTGCAGTGCTTACTGGCTTGTTGGCATTATCCGGCTGTGCGTCAAAAGTGACCGAACCGGATAAATATTCTGGGTTTTTAAAAAATTACTCTGATCTGAAGGAAACAAAATCGGCAACCGGACAAACGGTACTCCGTTGGGTTGACCCGAACTACAACGAATCCAAATATGACAACATTGTATATAACCCGGTAACGTATTATCCGGTTCCTAAACCTACTACGCAGGTAGGGCAGAAGGTTCTTGATCAACTACTAACCTATACCAATACACAGTTGAAATCCGCAATCAGTAAACGTAAACCCCTGGTGACTACCCCTGGGCCACGTAGCCTGATTTTCCGCGGGGCAATTACCGGTGTAGCGACCAGTAAAGAAGGGCTGCAGTTCTACGAAGTGATCCCGGTTGCGCTGCTGGTTGCGGGAACGCAAATGGCAACGGGCCACCGTACCATGGATACCAACCTCTACTTTGAGGGTGAGTTGATTGATGCGGCGACCAATAAACCGGTTGTTAAGGTTGTACGTAAGGGTGAAGGTAAAGATCTGAACAACGAAAGCACGCCGATGGCGTTCGAAACGTTGAAGAAAGTTGTTGATGACATGGCGACTGATGCTTCCATGTTTGACGTGAACAAAAAAACACAATAATAATGATGAACGCACCATCTAAGGATGGTGCGTTTTTTTTATGCCGTCCGGCGACGATATACGAGCTTACCCATCAGCGCTTCTGGTCGGGCAAACATCACCAGATTCCCCAGCAAAATCAATACTAATCCCACAATCGCATTTACCTGCCAGATATACCCTTCATACAATGTTGACAGCGTCAGTGCGACCAGAGGAAAAAGCAGCGTACTGTATGCGGCCTTACTGGGACCAATGCGACCGACCAGTGTGAAATAGGCGCCAAAGGCAATCACCGAACCAAAAATAGCCAGGTACAGCAGTGCGCTAAGATAGCTGAAAGTCCACTGCGGAGTGAAGTCATCGCCACGCACCAGCGCAATAGCGGCGATCAGCAATGTACCGTACAACATGGCCCAGCTATTGGTGGTCAATACTTCCAGCCCTTTTTTCTGATGGCGCAGGCTTATCATGTTGCCCAATGAAAAACCAAAGGTTCCCAGAGCGCTTAAGCCGATGCCCAGCAGAAGTGAATGGTTGAACCCACTGTTGAGTAAGTCCTGCCAGAACAGGGTGACAATGCCAGTCAGACCGAGACTGGCGGCAATATAAAAGCGCATCGGCGGTTTTTGACCGAAAAACAGAAAGCTATTGACCGCATTGAACAGGACGGCCATCGAGAAAATCACCGATTCAAGGCCCGTGTTAATCCACGCCGCAGCCGTATAAAAGCACCAAAAGTTAAAGCAAAAAACGCATCCGCCTTGTAACAGACAAAACAGATGGTCACGACCAGATAGTTTGCGTAATTTACCGCTAACCAACAGGATTATTATCATTACCGAGCTGGCAACGGCAAAGCGCCAAAAGATAGAAACCGGCGCTGAAACCGGTCCTTGTTGCAGATAAATGGCAATCCATGTCGTCCCCCAAATCACCACCACCAGGCAGTACAATAGCGCGTTCATACAACTCTCTCTTTTTGATCTTCAGGCGCACACTGTGTCACGTTGGGTAGCAGGGGGCTTTCATCAGATTGCGGTGGACTTGCAAAATCTTGCGCTTTTTTTCGCGCAAATGTGAAAAGGAAGCTGTTAACAATATGTAGCTGATATAGACTGAAAGCCTGCTAACTTATTTTGAATGTGATGGTATGTCTCAGCCCTACGGTGCCTTTGAAAACTTACGCAAACACAATGCCGTGCTGCACGAGTCGGTTGCGTTACATTCAGGGATCCAACTGGCGGCCTGGTCAAATAAGCGTGATACCATTACCCAGTATTGCGATCACCATACCCTCAGCTTATACATCGCCGATGGTTACGAGAGTTACCACAAGACGGCCGGCGGCTGGAAGAATGGCGGTGGGCCGGACCGTTTTTGCCTGATGCCGAAAGAGAGCGAATCCAGTTGGGATATTCGTGACGATCTTTCCTTTGTTCATCTCTATTGTACGGACGGCCATTTGCGCGAAGTGGGTGAAAAAGTCTGGGACAAAAGCCCTTATAGCTTCACGCTGGATGAGCATACGTTTGGCAGCGATCCGGGGATAACAGCGGTTTATCGTCAGTTTTTACTCGGGAATGACTGGCAACAACCGGCCAACCATCTCACGCTCAGCGCCGCGTCTTCGCTACTGCTCACGCATCTGATCCAGCATTACAGCAACGTCCAATGGCAGTTGCCCGTTGTCACCGGGGGACTTGCGCCTGCCACATTGCGCAATGTGCTGGCCTACATAGAAGCGCATCTGGCGTACCCCATTACCCTGAGCGATTTGGCAAGTGAGGCGGCGCTGAGTGAGTTCCATTTTGCCAGAATGTTTCGCCAGTCAATGAATATGGCGCCGCATCAGTACGTTATGCAACGACGTATGGTATTAGCCCAGCATCTGGTCTGTCATTCTTCCCGCAGTTTGTCGGATATTGCGATGGCTTGCGGGTTCAGTTCAGCGAGCCATTTCAGCAACCGGTTTAAGCAGGTGACGGGTAAAACGCCAACGCAGTTACGTGCGGCGAAATAAAGCAAACACCGCGTAGCACACACCTCCGGCGATCAGCCCCCAAAATGCAGACCCAACCCCCCATAGCGTCAGGCCACTGGCAGTGACCAGAAAAGTAATGATAGCCGCATCACGCTCGGATTCATGATGTAATGCCTGGTATAAGCTGCCGCTAATCGTGCCAAGCAGCGCCAGGCCCGCCAGCATTTGGATCCAGCTTACGGGCAAGGCCGCCATCAGTCCGGTGACCGAACCGCCAAAAACCCCAGCCAAAAGATAGAAGACACCCGCCGCCGCCGCGGCTAGCCAACGTCGCGTTGCATCAGGATGCGCTTCGGGACTTTGGCAAATTGCCGCGGTTATGGCGGCAATGCAAATGGAATAGACGCCAAAAGGGGAAAACAGCAGCGCCAGCAGACCGGTAAAGACAATCAACGGTGAAACGGGTAACGCATAGCCTGACGCCTTCATGGTGGCGATACCAGGAGCATTTTGTGAGGCCATGGTGACCAGAAACAGCGGCAGTGCGATGCTAATGCTGTGGGCAAATGAAAAATGCGGGGCGATAAACTCAGGTAACACTGGAGATAAACTTACCTCATTAGTGACAATGTCACCTTTTATCAGCGCGATGATTATACCTATCAGCATCGCGGCGATTGTCGCATACCGTGGGGCAATGACTTTAAATGCTAACCATGCCACCAGCATGCTACCGCATAAGATAAGCTCACTATTAAGGCTACTGAACGCCTGCAGGCCAAAGCGTAGCAGGATCCCGGCCAGCATGGCTGACGCCAGCGAGTGGGGGATTATTTTCATCAGTCGGGCAAAGAGTCCGGTTACGCCGCACAGCACAATTAAGGCGTTAGCCACGATGAAAATACCGATCGCGTCCTGAATCGTTACCCCTTGCAGGCCCGTAACCAGCAGTGCGGCGCCGGGCGTTGACCATGCAGTGAGAACAGGGGCGCGATACCATAATGTCAGCGCCAGCGTACTAACGCCCATCGCTATTCCCAGCGCGGTCATCCAACCCGCAATTTGCCCTGTCGTCGCACCTGCGGCCAGCGCCGCTTGCCAGATAATGGCTGCCGAACTGGCATAACCGACCAGCACCGCGACAAAACCTGATAGCACGGTAGGCAGAGGGATTGAAAATGTGCGCATAGCAACTCCGTGTGCGTTATAACGGTCAGCCACTGTAGCACTGTGCGTTATAGCGTACAAGTGCTAAGCTGTAGCCTTGAGAAGGAAGGGCGAAGGAGGAGAAACATGGATAACTTAACTCACTATCTGGCGACGACGCTCAGAACGCTGCGCCACCAGCGGGAATGGAGCCTCTCGCGTCTGGCGGAGGAAACCGGCGTGTCAAAAGCGATGCTGGGGCAGATTGAGCGCAATGAATCCAGCCCTACAGTGGCGACATTGTGGAAAATCGCCACCGGGCTGAATGTCCCATTTTCGACGTTTATTTCACCACCTGAGTCAGACGGCACGCCGTCTTTCGATCCCCAACACCAGGCGATGGTCGTCACGCCGCTGTTCCCATGGGATCCTCAGTTGTGTTTCGATCACTTTTCGATACTGCTGGCGCCCGGCGCGCTTAGTGAATCCACGCCACACGAAAGCGGTGTTATAGAGCACGTAGTGGTGATTAGTGGACTGCTGGATATGTGCATTGATGGTCTATGGCATACCATTAAAGCCGGTGAAGGTGTCCGTTTTGCCGGCGATACGGCCCATAGTTACCGTAACAGCGGTGAACAAACGGTTCACTTTCATTCGCTGATCCATTACCCGCGCAGTTGATCGGGAAAACTATTCCGAAATGCCGCGCTTGTGACTACAATAGCCGCCATTTTTACCGCTTGTGGATGGTAACAACTGTATGCGCCAGCAACCTCATCACCTTGAATTGTTAAGCCCGGCTCGGGATACCGCCATTGCGCGCGAAGCCATTCTGCACGGCGCAGACGCCGTTTACATTGGCGGACCGGGATTTGGCGCGCGTCATAACGCCAGCAACAGCCTGAAAGATATCGCCGAACTGGTGCCATTCGCTCATCGCTTCGGGGCGAAAATCTTTGTGACGCTGAATACGATTTTGCACGATGATGAACTGGAGCCCGCACAGCGATTAATTACCGATCTGTACCAGACCGGTGTTGATGCTCTGATTGTGCAGGATATGGGGATTCTGGAGCTGGATATTCCCCCCATTGAGCTGCATGCCAGCACGCAGTGTGATATTCGCAGCGTCGAGAAGGCGAAGTTTCTGTCTGATGTCGGATTTACCCAGATTGTCCTGGCGCGGGAACTGAGCCTTGAGCAAATTAACGCCATCCACCAGGCCACGGACGCGACCATTGAATTTTTCATTCACGGTGCGTTGTGCGTTGCCTATTCAGGTCAGTGTTATATTTCACATGCGCAAACCGGACGTAGCGCTAACCGCGGCGACTGTTCCCAGGCTTGCCGTCTGCCGTATACCCTGAAAGACGATCAGGGGCGCGTGGTGTCCTATGAAAAACACCTGCTGTCGATGAAAGATAACGATCAGACCGCCAACCTGGGCGCGTTGATTGATGCAGGCGTGCGCTCTTTCAAAATCGAAGGGCGCTACAAAGACATGAGCTATGTGAAGAATATTACCGCGCATTATCGTCAGATGCTCGACGCCATCATTGAAGAGCGCGGCGACCTTGCCCGTTCATCAGCCGGACGCACCGAACATTTCTTTACCCCCTCTACGGAAAAAACCTTCCATCGCGGTAGCACCGATTATTTTGTCAATGCGCGTAAGGGCGATATCGGCGCGTTTGACTCGCCAAAATTCATTGGTCTGCCGGTTGGTGAAGTCCTGAAGGTCGCGAAAGATCATCTGGATGTTGAGGTCACCGAGCCGCTGGCGAACGGCGATGGTCTGAACGTGTTAATCAAGCGTGAGGTGGTTGGTTTCCGTGCCAATACCGTTGAAAAAACGGGGCACAATCGATATCGGGTGTGGCCGAATGAAATGCCAGCCGATTTGCACAAAGTGCGTGCGCATCATCCGCTGAACCGTAATCTCGATCATAACTGGCAGCAGGCGTTAACCAAAACCTCCAGCGAACGTCGTATCGCGGTTGATATTGAACTGGGCGGCTGGCAGGAGCAGTTGATCCTGACGCTCACCAGTGAAGAGGGGGTGAGCATCACGCATACGCTGGACGGCCACTTTGACGAAGCGAACAATGCGGAAAAAGCGTTAAGCAACCTGCAGGATGGTCTGGCCAAACTTGGACAAACGCTTTATTACGCCCGCGATATTCAGGTTAATCTCCCGGGGGCGCTGTTTGTGCCAAACGGTCAACTCAATCAACTGCGACGTGAAGCTGTCGACATGCTGGATGCGGCGCGTTTGCAAAACTATCAGCGCGGCAGTCGCAAACCGGTGTCACAGCCGGCGCCGGTGTATCCACAAACGCATCTGAGCTTCCTGGCAAACGTCTACAACCATAAAGCGCGTGAGTTTTATCACCGTTATGGCGTTCAGTTGATTGATGCGGCCTATGAAGCGCATGAAGAAAAGGGCGATGTGCCGGTGATGATCACCAAACATTGTCTGCGTTTTGCATTTAACCTGTGTCCGAAACAGGCGAAAGGAAACATCAAGAGCTGGAAAGCGACACCGATGCAGTTGGTAAACGGCGATGAAGTTCTGACGCTGAAATTTGATTGCCGACCGTGCGAAATGCATGTAATCGGCAAGATGAAACATCATATTCTGAAAATGCCGTTGCCGGGCAGCATCGTCGCTTCCGTCAGTCCCGAAGAACTGATGAAAACATTGCCAAAGCGTAAACCTTAACCCTGGTGAGTATCAGGTTTGCGTGATTTTTGCCAGTAATGATGTTCGCGAAGATCGGCGGCGGATTCTTCCGCCGTCACGCGCAGTTCATCGCTGTCGGCGGTGTGCCGTAATACGTGATCGGCATCCTGCACCTGAAGATACTCATGTCCCTGATTGGTTGCGAGAAGTTGACCCGAAAAAAGCGCGCTGGCCAGCAATAACACCGTTAACCCTTTCTTAAACATCGTGAACCCTCTGGTACGTTAGCAGCGGAAGTGGCGATAATTTCGCCAGGTGACTATTCAATATTTTAATCGGGGAAATGGCAATCTCTGTTTTGCCAATGAGATGTTTTTTGCATTTTTGTTTGGTCAACGTTGGGATTTGTTACAACCGGGTAGTATTGCGCTGCCCGGTTGTTTTCAGGGAGGGAATCAGGACTTAAAGCCAGCAGCCGTCATCAGTAAACGAAAGAACATACCGACGGCGGCCAGGGCCAGTACGCTGCCGCCCCAGAGGATCACCAGCCACATCAGGCGTTTCCAGATTGATTGTTGCATCAATGATACCCCTCACCATGTTGAACTTTGCCGCGGAAAACGTAGTAGCTCCAGAAGGTATACACCAGGATTATCGGGATAATCAGTAGTGCGCCAACCAACATAAAGCCCTGACTTTGCGCAGGCGCTGCCGCCTGCCAGAGCGTAATGGATGGCGGAATGATATGCGGCCATATGCTGATCCCCAGACCGCTGAACCCAAGGAAGATCAATCCCAGCGTCAAAACAAAGGGCAGTGCATGGCTGTGCTGTTGGTCCAGCGAGCGCCACAACCACATGCTGAACAACACCACCAGCAGCGGAACCGGCATCAGGAACCACAGGTTAGGCAGGCTAAACCAGCGCTCGGCAATCGCACTGTGCGCCAGCGGCGTCCATAGGCTGATAATGGCGATAACAACCAGCATCGCCAGCAGCAGTTTTTTGGCCACACGGCGCATTTTATCCTGCAACGGATTTTCGCTTTTCATCACCAGCCATGTGGCCCCCAGCAGGGCGTAAGCCACGACCAGGCCAACACCGCAGAACAGCGTGAACGGGGTCAGCCAGTCGAAAGGGCCGCCGCTGTAGCTGCGTCCGGTGACAGAAAATCCGTTAAGTACTGCACCTACTACGATGCCCTGAGTGAATGTCGCCAGAATTGAACCGCCGAGAAAAGCTTTATCCCAGAATGGTCGATGTGCCGGCGTGGCATTGAAGCGAAACTCAAAAGCGACGCCGCGAAAAATCAGGCCGAGCAGCATCAGGGTGAGTGGGATCGTCAGCGCATCGACAATCACCGCATAGGCCAGGGGGAAAGCGCCGAATAGTCCGGCTCCGCCCAGTACCAGCCACGTTTCATTGCCGTCCCACACGGGGGCGACGCTATTCACCATCACATCACGGTCATCCGCATCCTGAATAGCAGGAAATAAAATGCCGATACCGAGATCGAAACCGTCCATCACGATATACATCAACGTGGCGAACACGATAATGACAAACCAGATAACTGATAAATCGATACCCATTAGCGGTGAGCCTCCGGTTGAGAATCGAGAACTGCAGCAGAAAGCGGTCGTGCAGGCGTGCCGGATGGCGGCGTTGACGGTTCATGTTCCTGTGGCCCTTTACGGATCAGGCGGATCATGTAGCTGTAACCGACGCCAAATACGGAGCTGTACACCACAAAGAATGACAGCAAGCTGATGCTCATATGTAAATCGCCATGCGCGGAAACTGCATCCGCAGTACGTTGCAGACCGTAGACCACCCACGGTTGACGGCCAACTTCAGTGGTTACCCAGCCAGCCAGAATAGCAATCAGACCGGAGGGCCCCATCCATAATGCAAAACGCAGGAAAGGACGTGAGGTGTATAGCCGCTGCTTGTAACGTAGCCGCAGGGCGATCGCGCCCAGCAGGATCATCAGCATGCCTAGCCCTGCCATAATGCGAAACGACCAGAACACCATGGTTGAATTGGGCCGGTCTTCTTTAGGAAACTCTTTCAGGGCCGGGACTTGTTTATCCAGACTGTGGGTCAGGATCAGACTGCCCAGCGCCGGGATTTCCAGTCCATAGCGGGTACGCTCCTGTTCCATATCCGGCCAGCCGAACAGCAATAGCGGAGTGGGTTCACCGGGCGGATTTTCCCAGTGTCCTTCAATCGCCGCAATTTTTGCCGGCTGGTGTTTCAGCGTATTCAAACCGTGCATATCACCAATCAATGCCTGGAGCGGGGCGACGATTAATGTCATCCACAGCGCCATCGAAAACATAGCGCGAATAGCTGGCGTATTATTTCCGCGCAGCAAATGCCACGCCGCAGAAGCGGCGACAAATAACGCGCTGCTGAGGAAGGCGGCAACGGACATATGCAGCAAACGATAAGGAAATGAAGGATTGAAAATAACAGCGAACCAGTCGACGGGAACAACCTGACCATTAACGATTTCGTAGCCTTGCGGCGTCTGCATCCAGCTGTTGGAGGCGAGGATCCAGAAGGTAGAAATAATGGTACCCAACGCAACCATACAGGTCGCGAAGAAGTGCAGGCCTGGCCCCACGCGATTCCAGCCGAACAGCATTACGCCCAGGAAACCCGCTTCGAGGAAAAAGGCGGTTAACACTTCATAGGTCAGCAGCGGTCCGGTGATGCTCCCGGCGAACTCGGAAAAACCACTCCAGTTGGTGCCGAATTGATAGGCCATCACCAGCCCGGAAACCACGCCCATACCAAAGTTTACGGCGAATATTTTCGACCAGAAATGATATAGCGAGCGCCAGGTGGGATTTTTCGTTTTTAGCCACAGCCCTTCGAGCACTGCCAGATAACTGGCGAGGCCGATGGTAATGGCCGGAAAGATAATGTGAAAGGATACCGTAAACGCGAACTGGATCCTCGCCAGGTGAAACGCGTCAAGACCGAACATGCTTAACTCCGCAGGCAAAATTGATTTGGCGCAATTCTAAGCCTGGGAAGCAATGGAGGGCAGAAACAGAACAGTTCTTTTTAACCATAACAGTTGTCGCTCTGTTATAGGTTGGCCTGGCTGATATGAAATCTGGAAGCTGGATTCCTGTTATTAAATAGCGTCCTCCCCACGCTAGTGATGTTGCGTTATTAATAGCAACACAATCAAAAAGTAAGCATAAATGTTTACTTTGTGTATATAATAGACGACAGGGAGGCGCAGTGAAGCAAAGTGAGTTCAGACGCTGGCTTGAATCTCAGGGAGTTAAAGTTACAAACGGCTCAAATCATCTGAAGTTGAGGTATCAGGGAAGGCGTAGCGTTATGCCCAGGCATCCTGGTGATGAGATAAAAGAGGCCCTGCGAAAAGCGATCCAAAAGCAGCCTGGCTTACAGTAATCATCATCTCTATAAGGCTGACTATATGAGAAATTTTGAGAAAATTATGCGTTATCCCGTTAATCTAATACCCGCCGTAGAAGGTGGGTTCATGGTGTCTTTTCCGGATATTCCTGAAGCATTAACTCAGGGAGAAACTCGCCATGATGCTTTGCAGGCTGCGCAGGCCGCATTGGTCACCGCTTTTGAATTCTATTTCGACGATAACGAACCGATTCCTTTGCCTTCAGCGGTTGTCGCTGGCGCTGACTATGTGGAAATACCACTGAGCGTTGCGTCTAAGGTTCTGTTGTTAAATGCCTTCCTTGAATCGAATATTACCCAGCAGGAGTTGGCAAACAGGATCGGCAGGCCTAAGCAGGAAATCACCCGTTTATTCGATTTAAAGCACGCGACAAAAATTGATGCTGTGCAGATAGCTGCCCGCGCTTTAGGAAAAGAACTGTCGGTAACGATGTTGTAAAACTGTTAACTATAACAGTTATAAAAAATGTCTTGATTATGTAAACTGATATATATAGTGGTTGTCACCAACACCGGTAATCAGGACGAAAGATGAAAAAGTACCAGCGACTGGCAGAGCAAATTCGCGATCAAATCGCGTCTGGCGTATGGCAACCCGGCGATCGTCTGCCTTCATTGCGTGAGCAGGTGGTCAGTAGCGGGATGAGTTTTATGACCGTTGGCCACGCATATCAGTTGTTGGAAAGCCAGGGGCGGATTATTGCCCGCCCCCAGTCGGGTTATTATGTTGCCGCGCGCCCTGAACGTCATTCTGCAGCACCTCAGGTGCAGGTGATGCGCGACGAAGCGGTGGATATCAACACCTACATTTTTGATATGCTGCAGGCCAGCCGGGATGCGTCAGTAATGCCATTTGCCTCTGCATTCCCTGACCCGCGTCTGTTTCCCCTTCAGCAGTTAAACCGCTCGCTGGCGCAGGTGAGTAAAACGGCCACGGCTATGAGCGTGATTGAAAACCTGCCGCCGGGGAATCATGAATTGCGCCATGCCATTGCCCGTCGCTATGCCCAACAGGGAATGACCATTTCACCTGACGAAATTGTGATCACCACCGGTGCGCTTGAAGCTCTCAACCTGAGTCTGCAGGCGGTCACTGAACCGGGGGACTGGGTGATTGTCGAAAACCCCTGTTTTTATGGCGCATTGCAGGCACTGGAGCGATTACGTCTGAAGGCGCTGTCTGTTGCCACTGATGTCAAAGAGGGGATCGATCTGGCCGCGCTGGAGCAGGCGTTGCAGGAGTATCCGGTAAAAGCGTGCTGGTTGATGACCAACAGCCAAAATCCGCTGGGGTTTACGCTCAGCGCAGAGAAAAAAGCGCATCTGGTTGCATTACTGGAGAAATATCATGTGATGCTGATTGAAGATGATGTTTATAGCGAACTTTACTTTGGCCGGGAAAAACCGCTCCCCGCTAAAGCCTGGGATCGCAGCGATAGCGTTCTGCATTGCTCATCATTCTCAAAATGCCTGGTGCCCGGATTTCGCATTGGCTGGGTGGCGGCGGGGAAACATGCCCGGCGCATTCAGCGACTCCAGCTAATGAGCACCTTATCCACCAGTTCTCCCATGCAGCTTGCACTCGTCGACTATCTGTCAACACGACGCTATGACGCGCATTTGCGTCGTTTACGCCGTCAGCTTGCGGAACGCAAACAGCAGGCCTGGCAAACGCTACTGCGCCATCTTCCGGCGGAGGTCAAAATTCACCACAACGACAGCGGCTATTTTCTGTGGCTCGAACTGCCGGAACCGCTGGATGCGGGAGAGCTCAGTACGCAAGCGCTGGCGCACCACATCAGCATTGCGCCGGGAAAAATGTTCTCAACCTCGGGAAGCTGGACACGTTTCTTTCGCTTTAATACCGCATGGCACTGGGGGGAACGCGAGGAACTGGCGGTGAAACAGCTTGGAAAATTAATTCGCGACATGATGAAATAAAATGTAACGCGCTATTCAATATAAAAGAATAGTGCGTTCTTATTTTCGAAATAGAGAATACCGAACCCTGATGTTATTTATATCGGGTGCTACCATACAAAAAATCAATAGTTCTAACTATTGCCACCTTTGCAGCTAACTCCTTGTCTATACTCCAGAAGATTAAAACACCCAGTCTGAATCAGTAGCGTAATGAGCGTTAGCTCACAACCTGATTAAATTTCCTTGCGCCAGCAGGAACGCTTAGCACACCCCGACTATTTTTAGGAAAGGACATATATTTACGGCAAGGCTGCCGCTCAATATTTTTTAGACAGGAGTAAGATGTTATGAGCAAGCAATTTGCCCTCAGTAGCCTGTGTGCGCTCAGTATGACGCTGATGACTGCACAGGCAGCCGAACCCCCGACATCATTAGATAAACCAGAAGGCCGCCTGGATATTATTGCCTGGCCGGGTTATATCGAACGCGGACAAACCGATAAACAATATGACTGGGTCTCGCAGTTTGAGAAAGATACCGGCTGCGCGGTCAATGTGAAAACGGCGGCCACATCGGATGAGATGGTCAGCCTGATGGCAAAAGGCGGCTACGACCTGGTGACCGCGTCCGGTGACGCTTCACTGCGTCTGATTATGGGTAAACGCGTGCAGCCGATTAATACCGCGCTGATCCCAAACTGGAAAACTATCGATCCACGCGTGGTGAAAGGCGAGTGGTTTAACGTTGGCGGAAAAGTGTACGGCACCCCGTATCAGTGGGGACCAAACTTGCTGATGTATAACACCAAAACCTTCCCAACGCCGCCGGATAGCTGGAACGTGGTGTTTGTTGAGCAAAAACTCGAGGATGGAAAAAGCAATAAAGGACGCGTGCAAGCCTATGATGGTCCGATCTATATTGCCGATGCCGCGTTATTCGTTAAAGCCACCCAGCCGCAATTAGGCATCACCGATCCCTACCAACTCACCGAACAACAGTACCAGGCGGTTATCAAAGTCCTGAGCGATCAACATGCGCTAATCCATCGCTATTGGCACGATACCACTGTGCAAATGAGTGACTTCAAAAACGAAGGCGTGGTGGCATCCAGCGCCTGGCCTTATCAGGCTAACGCCCTGAAAGCCGAAGGTCAGCCTGTTGCCACGGTTTTCCCAAAAGAAGGGGTTACCGGCTGGGCTGACACCACCATGCTGCACAGTGCAGCGAAACACCCGGTGTGTGCTTACAAATGGATGAACTGGTCATTAACCCCGAAAGTACAGGGCGACGTAGCGGCCTGGTTTGGTTCTCTGCCAGTGGTGCCTGAAGGATGTAAAGCCAGCCCGCTGCTGGGTGAAAAGGGCTGTGAAACCAACGGCTATAGCTACTTTGACAAAATCGCTTTCTGGAAAACGCCAATTGCGGAAGGCGGCAAATTCGTTCCTTACAGTCGCTGGACGCAGGATTACATCGCCATTATGGGCGGTCGTTAATTCCGCTGGGGGTTTTATGACGTACGCAGTAGAGTTTCATAACGTCTCGCGTCTGTACGGGGATGTTCGTGCAGTTGATGGCGTGAGTATTGCGATTAACGACGGGGAGTTTTTCTCAATGCTGGGGCCATCCGGCTCCGGCAAGACCACCTGCCTGCGTCTGATTGCCGGGTTCGAGCAGCTTTCAGGCGGCGCAATCACCATTTTTGGAAAACAGGCCAGCGAATTGCCCCCCTGGGAGCGGGACGTCAATACGGTATTTCAGGACTACGCGCTATTCCCACATATGTCGATCCTCGACAACGTCGCTTACGGGCTGATGGTCAAAGGGATTGATAAAAAACAGCGTCACGCCAAAGCCCGTGAGGCGCTTGATAAAGTCGCACTCGGTTTTGTTCATGAGCGCAAACCGTCACAGCTTTCCGGCGGACAACGTCAGCGCGTGGCGATTGCCAGGGCGCTGGTCAATGAACCGCGCGTTCTGCTGTTGGATGAGCCGCTCGGGGCGTTGGATCTTAAGTTGCGCGAACAGATGCAATTAGAGCTGAAGAAGTTACAGCAATCTCTCGGTATCACCTTCATTTTTGTCACTCACGATCAGGGCGAAGCGCTGTCGATGTCTGACCGTGTGGCGGTGTTTAATAACGGTCGTATCGAACAGGTGGATTCTCCGCGTGAACTGTACATGCGTCCACGGACACCGTTTGTGGCGAGCTTCGTCGGGACGTCCAATGTCTTTGATGCCACGATGTCAGCGAACGTTTGCGGGCTACAGGGAATGTTTTCCCTGCGTCCGGAACACATTCGGTTGAATGATGCCGGGGGAGACGTCCAGGCTCCGGGCGTTATCCAGGCGGTGCAGTACCAGGGCGCGGCGACACGGTTTGAACTGAAACTGGCTGGCGGTGAAAAATTACTGGTGAGCCAGGCGAACCTGACGGGAGAAATGCTGCCGTCAACGCTGTCGCCGGGTCAGCAGGTGATGGCATCGTGGTCACGCGACGTGATGGTGCCGTTGGTTGAGGAGAGGTGAATGGCTATGAACATCTTACATTCGCCATCGCAACCGACAAATCTGAACAAGATCTCCGGTTTCTTCTGGCGTAATCCGGGGCTGGGGCTGTTTTTACTGCTTCTCGGGCCGCTGATGTGGTTTGGTATCGTCTACTTTGGCTCACTGCTGACGCTGTTGTGGCAAGGTTTTTATACCTTCGACGATTTCACCATGTCGGTCACGCCGGACCTGACGCTGGCGAATCTGCAGGCGCTGTTTAATCCCGCCAACTACGACATCATTTTGCGTACCCTGACGATGGCGATAGCGGTCACCATTGCCAGCGCGATTCTGGCGTTTCCGATGGCGTGGTATATGGCGCGCTATACCAGCGGCAAAATGAAAGCCTTTTTTTACATTGCGGTGATGCTGCCGATGTGGGCCAGTTACATTGTTAAAGCCTACGCGTGGACGTTACTGTTGGCGAAAGACGGTGTGGCGCAGTGGTTTTTAACCCATCTTGGGCTGGAGCCGCTGCTGCTTTCGTTCCTGACGCTACCAGCTGTCGGCGGCAATACGTTGTCGACCTCAGGGTTAGGGCGCTTTCTGGTGTTCGTTTACATCTGGTTGCCGTTTATGATCCTCCCGGTACAGGCCGCATTGGAGAGGCTTCCGCCGTCACTGTTACAGGCTTCCGCTGATTTGGGCGCGCGCCCGCGTCAAACCTTCCGCTATGTGGTTTTTCCGCTGGCAATACCCGGTATCGCGGCGGGATCTATCTTTACTTTCTCTCTGACGTTGGGCGATTTTATCGTGCCGCAACTGGTGGGACCGCCGGGGTATTTCATCGGCAACATGGTGTATTCGCAACAAGGGGCGATCGGCAATATGCCGATGGCGGCGGCATTTACTCTGGTGCCGATTGTGTTAATCGCACTGTATCTGGCGTTCGTGAAGCGTCTGGGAGCTTTCGATGCACTCTGAACGCGCACCCTGGTTACTCAAACTGGCGGCATGGGGCGGGGTTATTTTCCTGCACTTTCCCATCCTCATCATCGCCACCTATGCTTTTAATACTGAGGAGGCTGCTTTTAGTTTTCCACCGCAGGGGTTGACGCTGAAGTGGTTTAGCGTTGCGGCGCAGCGTAGCGATATTCTGGAGTCTGTGACGTTGTCACTTAAAATCGCTGCGTTGTCGACGGCTATTGCTCTCGTTCTGGGGACGCTGGCCGCTGCCGCGCTGTGGCGCAGGGACTTTTTTGGCAAGAGTGCAATATCGCTGTTGCTGCTGTTGCCAATCGCGTTACCGGGGATCATCACCGGTCTGGCGCTGTTGACGGCGTTTAAAACCATCAACCTGGAACCGGGTTTTCTCACGATCGTGGTGGGGCATGCGACGTTTTGCGTGGTGGTGGTGTTTAACAACGTTGTGGCGCGTTTTCGCCGTACCTCATGGAGTCTGGTTGAAGCGTCTATGGATCTTGGCGCCAACGGCTGGCAAACCTTTCGTTACGTGGTGCTGCCGAACCTGGCATCAGCACTGCTGGCGGGCGGAATGCTGGCGTTTGCCTTGTCATTTGATGAAATCATCGTGACAACGTTCACCGCCGGACATGAAAGAACACTTCCTTTGTGGCTGCTCAATCAACTGGGTCGTCCACGGGATGTGCCTGTCACCAACGTTGTGGCATTGCTGGTAATGCTGGTGACTACACTGCCAATTTTAGGGGCCTGGTGGCTAACGCGTGAAGGCGACACTCTCGCCGGAAACGGTAAATAAACGACGATATGGGAAATTGCTATGCAACATCAATTACTGATTAATGGCGAGCTGGTCAACGGTGAAGGTGAAAAGCAGCCAGTCTATAACCCTGCAACTGGTGAATGCATTCTGGAGATTGCCGAGGCCTCAGCCACGCAGGTTGATGCCGCGGTCCGTGCGGCCGACAGTGCCTTTGCCAGTTGGGGACAAACCACACCGAAAGTACGTTCCGAGTTACTGCTGAAACTGGCGGATGCTATCGCGGATAACGCGCAAACCTTCGCTGAGCTGGAATCGCTCAACTGCGGTAAGCCGCTGCATTGTGTGCTCAACGATGAAATTCCGGCCATCGTCGATGTTTTCCGCTTCTTTGCCGGGGCGGCCCGCACCCTGCAAGGACAGGCCGCCGGAGAGTATCTGGAAGGGCATACGTCAATGATTCGCCGGGATCCGCTGGGCGTGGTCGCCTCTATTGCCCCGTGGAACTATCCGCTGATGATGGCGGCGTGGAAACTGGCTCCGGCGCTGGCGGCGGGGAACTGCGTGGTGATTAAACCGTCGGAAATTACCCCATTGACCGCGCTTAAACTGGCCGAGTTTGCCAAAGATATTTATCCGGCAGGCGTTGTCAACGTGCTGTTTGGCCGTGGAAAAACCGTGGGCGATCCGCTGACCGGACATGAAAAGGTCCGCATGGTTTCATTGACCGGCTCTATTGCCACCGGCGAACATATTATCCAGCATACCGCGTCTTCAATTAAGCGCACACATATGGAACTGGGCGGCAAAGCCCCGGTCATCATTTTTGATGATGCGGATCTGGATGCGGTAGTGAGCGGCGTGCGAACCTTTGGTTATTACAACGCCGGACAAGACTGTACCGCCGCTTGTCGAATCTATGCCCAGAAAGGCATTTATGACGCGTTGGTTGAGAAACTTGGCGCGGCGGTTGCCAGCCTGAAAATTGGCGCGCCGAACGACGAATCGACGGAGCTGGGACCGGTAAGTTCGCAGGCACATCTTGATCGCGTGGCCAAAGCGGTCGATGAGGCCAAAGCCCTGGGGCATATTAAGGTTATCACCGGTGGTAAAAAAGTGGACGGCGCAGGCTACTACTTTGCCCCAACGCTGCTGGCCGGGGCAAAGCAAGAAGATGCCATCGTGCAGCGGGAAGTTTTTGGTCCGGTGGTCAGCGTGACCGTATTTGATGATGAAGACCAGGTACTGGCGTGGGCGAATGATTCGAAATACGGACTGGCATCTTCTGTCTGGACCCGGGACGTCGGCCGCGCGCATCGGTTCAGTGCTCGTCTGCAATATGGTTGCACCTGGGTCAATACCCACTTCACGCTGGTCAGCGAGATGCCGCACGGTGGGCAAAAACAGTCTGGTTATGGCAAAGATATGTCGGTGTACGGGCTTGAGGATTACACGATTGTTCGCCATGTCATGATCAAGCATGAGTAACAATTTAGACGTGAACTCCTAATGAGGCACGGATAGCTAAAAATTAGCAAACGGGTCTCTATACTATTCGCGCCACTGGCCTCGTCGCCATCGGACGGCGGTAAGTTGGAAATATCCGCGAGGTCAGGCTAATTGATACGACAAAGCCCCAGCTTAACGCCGGGGCTTTGTGCTTTCAGGTATACCGTCCAGTTATCAGCGGCGGTAGCTGCAAAGCCAGGCAAGTAGCGCACAGACGCTCAGCACCAGCCCCAGTTGTTGCACCATGCCAGCCAATCCCAGCATCATTCCCAGCAACAGGTAATAGCTTAACCCGAACAAAGCACCAGCGGCCCCGGCTTGTTCACGATAGCGACGCAGTGCCTGGCTCAATACATTGGGAATGGCGATACCATAGGCCAGTACCACCCCAAACACCGGTATCAGGATCCATGCAGTATGCTGTAGCCACCACGCCGCCAGACCTGAGAACATGGCCAGCACACAGGCATGACGTACCAGCTGTTGCGGCGTCAGACCTGTCGTTAACAGACGCCGATTCAACAGGCTTCCCGACAGCGAAGCAAGCGCAAGTAACACCCCCGTCCAGCCAAAGGCTCTGGAACTCCATCCCAACTGTCTGAAAAGAAATGGCGCCAGACTGTAATAGCTAAACAGCATGGTATTTAACAGGGCGATCAGCATAGCATTTTTCCACAGCTCATCGTCCCGTGCCATGCGGAGAAGGAGCACAGCCATCCGCGGGCGGATCGTATTCTCCGGCCTTGTTTCCGGCAAACGGGTTGCTGTCAGTATGAGCAGTAATATCGCCAGCAAAACAAGAGCAACGAATACACCGATATGACCATACAGGCACACCAGCCAACCTCCGCTTAGCAGGCCGAAAACCGGACTCAGGGCCAGCGCAGCGCCCATCACAGAAAAGACGCGGGATAGCGTGGTTGATTCATAACAGTCCCTCAATATGGTCTGTACCACGACTGACCCGGCAGCCGCTCCGATGGCTGACACCATCCGCGCCAGCAGCAACACGTTGAAATTGGTGGCAACAATGGCCAATGCACAACCTGTGCCGTAGCAGATTAGTCCTGCCAGCATCGCCCGCCGTCGTCCGATACTGTCGCTCAGCCAGCCCCACATCGCCACACCGACGGCGAAGGCCACAAAGTAAACGGAGAGTGTTTGAGCTGCACGTTCACTGCTTATGTGAAAAGCGGTAGCGATACCTGGCAATGCCGGGCTGTAAATGGTTTCCACCAGTTGCGGAAACATTATCAGCAGAGTGAGCAGCCAAAGCGGCGGACGACGAAGAATATTCATAGCAATATCCGAAGAGACCGAAAACAGGCGGGAATTATTGCTGAAAGCGGGCTGTCTTATTACTATTATCAGGACTTTATATATCAAATATCGGACAGATAATGAAAATTGCCCCCGATGAAATTTTCGATGCGGATAGCTTTGATAACCCGGTAATTGGGATTGCCGCCGATATGGGCGTACACGATTCCGGACGACATAGCCACCTTCGTCATCAACTCCTTTTTTCGGCGGCGGGGAGCATCACGATTGAACTGGAGCAGGCCCTGTGCCTGCTGCCGCCACGGCGTGCGGTCTGGATCCCAGCCGGTACGGTTCATCGCGCCATCATGCGTGGCGTAATGGCTTATCGTTCTTTGTACTTTTCATCCTCGCTGCCGTTATCCGATCTGCCAATGCATATCGTCGAGGTTAATCCACTTTTTTTCGAAGTCATAGAACGCATGGCCTTTTGGTCATGGGATATGCCTGCGGTGCAACAGGCCAGCCTCATCACCGTTTTTTGTGAGGAATTGCGGGCCTCACGTAGTGAAAACTGGACATTACAATTTCCCTCAGATCCACGGCTGGACGTATGGCTTGAGCAATTGCGCATGGGGGCGTTGCCACCGCGACTGAATCAGTTGTCCCAACGGGTTGGGGCGTGTGAGAAGACCATCAGCCGGATCTTCATCAGAGATACCGGGATGAATTATCAGCACTGGCGGCAGCAATTTAGACTGTTAAAAGCCATGGAAATGCTGGCTGACGGGAGTCCTGGTAGTCAGGTGGCGCAACATCTGGAATTTGTCAGTGACAGTGCTTTTATTGCATTTTTCCGTCAGCATACCGGCACCACGCCAGCCCGCTTTACTGGCAAATAATGCCGCAGAAGGATTAGGGATATTACATCCTAAGGATGATTTACCGGATGAAGGTAGAGTGGGAAGATCGTTGGCTAATGGCAGAGAGAAAACCCTCTCTGCCAGTGGACGCTGCAATTAATTCAGAAGAGTCACATCAAGCAAACCAGCCGAACCTTGCGGAAATCAGACTGAAAAGTCCTACAGCAGCAAATATATTTATCAGCACCACAGTTTTACTGGAAACATTCATTTGTGCCACCTTTCGTTTTAACCCCTATGGGTATAGTACGGGTTATAACTATCCGCAATAGTACGAATTCTGAACATAATGAAAACGGGTTGTTTTACCGCCGTTTCTCTTAAAATAATTAATAAAACTTGATGTGAGTCATGAAAAAGAGCATATTGCGCGCGATTTTACCTTCCGGCCAGGATGCCTTACATGTCTCTGTACCAAAAAATGTTGGTCTTTTATGCGGTGATGGCCGCTATTACGGCAATCATCACCTGGTTTCTGTCACGCGAGAAAAAGCGGATTCGTTTTCTCAGCGCGGTATTAGTCGGGGCGACCTGGCCAATGAGCTTTCCCGTCGCGCTGATGTTTTCACTTTTCTGATGAGGCCGTTTCAGACGGAAAGCAGGGCATCTAAACGTTTTTTGTCGGCTTCAGTAACATCCTGTGGGTGCTGATATCCCACGTTCTCATTCGCGCGGGTGTACAAAGCAACCAGCCAGTCGTAAACATAGCGGCTTGCGCCGTGCGAGGGCTGTTCTTCCAGTTTGGCCAGGCGCGACATCGGTTGTTGCTTTGGCGCGCTAAAAATAGCCGCGCCTTTTTGGATCCTGCTGGCAGGGCGCTGTTCCTCAGCAACGTTGGTAAATCCAAGCCAGGTAATAAAATCCCCAATATCGGCATGTAGCTGCGCCGCACAGACGTTTTCGCGCTGCATCATGCGCTGTAAGCGTTGCGGCATCTCCAGGCGATAACTGGTGGTCACAAGAATGTCAGCCACCTGCCTTAGCGTACGAGGATCGAGACCTAAACGGCGCGCATTATTTTCATCGCGACACCACTGACGTACGTGATTAACCCACATTTTGTGTGCCAGATAACCAGTTTCTTTGCTTTCCGGCGAGTGCGGTATGTCACGCACTTCAGCAAACAGGTCGATCTCTTCATTAAATAGCCCGTTCACCTGTTCCTCGCGCGGCTGATGAACACGCAGCAGCGACTCAAAGAGGCGCATTGGCGGCAGTAACCCCTCCAGTAGCTCGCCATGTTTTGCCGCCTGGGATTGTAACTGGCGGATCACCGACTCGCTGCTACCTGACTCATCAGCGCGGGTGTTAATCCAACTCATCAGCGTTTCGCGGATGCGCTGTTGGTGTTGTTCGCGCAGAGAGGTCAGCCTGGCCTGACGCTGTTGTGGTGAAGTCGCCTGAGTCAGCCATTCGACAAGGCGTTGTAAGCTGTGGTTATCCAGCGCCTGCAGCGTACCCCAGTGCAGTCCCGGTTTGCCCATTAATTGCTGTACGGACTCATCCAGGTTTTGCTGGGTGCTAAAACGCGCATCCTGTGGGGTGATGGCCCAGACTACGCCCGGTAATGCGGCGTCATGTACGGGTTGCGTATCGTTGACCCAGCCCAGCAGCTTGCGGGTAATGGCTGGCGTCTGGGCGCGGGTAGATACCGCATTGCAGATTAAGAGCACATCCGGTTGCAGTTGCTGGCGATAATGCTCCAGCATCCAGCCTAATTTTGCCTGCCACAGCGGATGGGGATGGGCATCCGGGGCGAGAGGGATATCGAGCAGATCGACATTCTCCAGCACAGCATCTTCCACCGTCAGGATCAGCTCGCGCGTCAACAGCGCTAGTGATGCCTGTGAGAGACTGACCGCATTGAGCAACTGATGGTTTTCAATTGGATGAACAACCACATCACTTTGCGCCTCACTCCCGTGCAATGCCACCTGAGTGAGAAAACTCTCAGCAGGTAAACCAAAATGGTCAACCAACAGGCTCAGCGGAGCCGCCAGTTCTTGCGCGTTCCCGGTTTGTTGCAGCGTATGCGCCAGCGCCAGCCACTGCTGCGTTAGCTCTGGTTGTTCTCCCCACAATAATGCCCAGGCGTTTGCCCGGGTCGTCAGATCCAGAGCGGGGAGAAGCGTAGCAAACTGATGCCATAGCGCATCGTCAATTTGCTGCTGATTAGCCGGTACGCAGGAGCGCCAGAAACGACCGATTGCCGCGACATCCTGAGCCGTGATGCCTTGCACCGGATGACGCTGACGCAGGGTTTGCCATTTTTCCAGGCGCGCCTCAATAATCGATTTCTCAACCTGGCGGTTGTCCGGGAGCGCACAGAACTGTGTGATAAACAGCTGTACCAGTTCGGCTTCACTGAGTAAGCGTAAGCGCAGCGGCCATTCGCTATTGAGCGGATTATCTTCACGCGTAAAGCGAATCGCCATATTGGTCGGTGCATGCCCCGGATTAATATGCGAAAAATAATCAAAACTGCGATCCGGGGTCACGATGTTCACTTTGCCATTGGCATTGCTGCACAATGCCGCGAGCAGATGCGCTTTCGCTGATTGTGAGTGCCCATATAACCCAACACAGCCTCGTGCTGAAAAGGTCGCTGTCAGCGCAGATTCATTAACCGCGGCTAACGTAAGTTGTGTCAGCAGGGCATCCGCCTCATCATCAAGACGTACGGAACGCTGGCGGGTCTCTGTTACCCACTCGATGACGGCCTGCGCGGTGTTTAACATCTTACTCATTTCAGGTACACGCTCCCGCTATCAATCCAGTAATGGCTACCGCTATGGCGACGATCCGCCAGGGTATTCAATTTTAACGTTAAGGCATTGGCGGCAACGGGGGTGCCATCCTGTAACCAGGCATCGCTGAGTACGAAGCATTCCGGGCCGCTCTCTTTGCTGCCGCCGCGTAACTGCAGCCGTACATTTAACACGCCATCTCCGGCGATACTTTTTGCCAGTTCGGCAGAATTTATGCTCAGCGTATACAGCGGCGTGGCAGGCCAGCGGCTGTTTGCCAATTGGCGGAAGCCTAACGTTACATTGCCGCGCAGCGGGAAGTGCAAACGGGTATCCAGCTTCGCGCCGGGTTTATCCAGATCGATATCGTGATACCAGATGTTCTCATCGCGTAGCGTGTTGACCGTATTATCCAGCACGCCAAGATAACGTACGGTCGAGTAAGCGCCGATATCGGCAGCTTTAAAATTGAAGCGCGGTAAACGCAGATCCAGCGCCAGGCTGCATAGCATTGCACCGACTGCTGCGGTGGATTTGGGGTTGCCAATCCGCCCTTGCTGACTGAACGGATACCACTCGTGCACCCGATAGTTATCCATCCAGATCATACGATTAACCGGAACGGGTTGAAGATGGCGGATCAACGCCTGTACGCCCGGTAAACAAGCGGGTCTGCCGGTCACTAATAAAATATCGCAACGATAATGTGAAATAGCCTCACAAACCGCGTGCAGCGGCGAGGTCAGGGTAAATTGCCCCGCCAGTAACGCTTCTTGTAACTGCCTGAACTGCACCTGTAACGGCACGCTCAAAACATCAAACGCTGGCGAACCAGACGGCAACGCATGATCGATAGCCTGTTGGATATAGTTCATCACGTTACGCGTGGGTTGCTGGCTGAGCAGCTCGCCAAAGGTGGCATGCAGTCCGGCTACCGGATCGTTAATATCGCTTTGTTCCCAGGCGGAGAGTACCGCATGACCGAGCGGCATAAAGAGTTGTAATGCCGTTTGCTGACGCAGGATCGCCTGAGTATCGATGCGTCCGGAATCGCCAAACAGCGTAGCCAGTAATGCGGCGGCGTCGGTCACGCCAGCCTGCTGCAAGCGGGTTTGCAGGGCAGGTAGTACGCAACGCTGAATCACGTCCAGCAGCATGTCATCGCCTGCGACCTTAAAGCCTTCGCGAAACAGCAAATGCGGGGTGATCTTGACGTTCGCGCCAACGCCGTCATCAAGTTGGTAATGGACGACGGCCATATCCGTGGTCCCACCGCCAATATCGATGGATGCCACGCGCAGCGCACGGCCTTTTATCTCACCAGGTTCCGGCAGACGGTCCGGACGGGCAAGGGCATTAAAAAACGATTCCGTGTGACCATCGTAGTGGGAAATCGCCTCGTTATACAGCCACACCAACTGACCGCAGCTGGCCTCATCCCACTCCATCTGGATCTCGGGGACGGGAACCACGCTCTTTTCCTGCTGCTTACGGGTGGTGAAGTCTTCATCCTGCGGGTGCCAGCCCATTGCTTTCCAGACCAGTGCAATGGCTTCAAACATACGCAGGCGGAAAATCTCGCGCTCCTGTTTTGGCATCGCTGAGGGTAGGGTCAGGATCAATGTGCGCAACTGGCGAGGAGAGGCCGGGAAACCAAGGCGCAAACGCGTCGCCACGCTGTTAATTTGACCCAGCGCCTGAGCCAGGATCTCACACAGCATATGCGTCATCAACGTGCTGCGGCTGTATTGCGGTGAGAACACCGGCAGACGGTCATCCTGCGGCAGGCTGAACAGCGGTTGTCCGTCATCATTCATGAGATTCATCAGCGGGAAGGCGGTAGCCAGCGGTTCGCGCTGGGTTTTGCCATTCATCTGGCTAAAGCGCCAGTCATGGAGCACCGGCGTTTCATCCCACAGATAACGGCGCGGGCTGGAGATCCCGCTGCTGCCTTCCGTACCCATACGTTGCATCGCCAGCTTTCGGGCTTCATCGCCCACGCGAACAATCGACGGCCAGATAAAGGCGTCATCACGACCGCTCTCAACGGAAAAGTGCTGTTTACCGAACCGCGCTTCGGAAAACTCCAGTCGGCTGGTGAATAGTGGATCGTTAAGAAACTGCGGCTCGCTTAATGACCGCACCTGTAATTCAGCGGTCTGACGCAGTCCATCATTGGCATCGCCGTGATCCTCAATCAGGACGCCGCAGGTATGGGTATTACCAATGTCCAGGATCAGATCGACGGGAATCGCCGGTGTACTGAGCGTATGTGTGACCAGCTTGACTTCCGGAATAGAAAGCTGTTCGCCTAACAGGGTTAACAAATTTAACCAGTGCGCCTGATATTCAAAATTACGCAGCGCCTGCTGGATCTCATGTTCTGAGCGATTCTCATGCTGCGTGACATGATGCATAAAGGATTCGCGCAGCCAGCCGTCAATCCAGGTCTGGTCGAGGAAATCGGCAATTTCGTTATCATGCCAGGCCAGTGCAAATCGCGTACCGTTAAGCAGGTCATTTGCGTTGGGGGTTAACGCTGCCGGGGCATTTTCAGTGAGCTGGCTGTCCAGCGCCAGGGTAACGCGGTGAGTGTTGCCCGCGCTGTCAGGTTGCGCCAGTTTTCGCACCTGTACACGCGCCCAGTTATCCGGGCCTTCAACAAACGTACGCGGCGGATTAAAGCGCAGGAACGGCAGCGGTAGCCAGATGCCGTCGAGCACGTCCAGAGAATAATGCAGCGTCTGGGTGCTTTCCGGCTTCACCACTTCGGGCTGACCGCCGGTGCTGCCCGGCAAGGTATAGCGTCCCGTTGTCAGATCGAAGTCCAGCCGTAGAAGGGGACCGTTGGCCGTTTTGCGCACAAAGCGGCCATGATGCGCAGATTCCTGCGGCGTCAGGCCAAAATCCAGAAATTGCACACCGCTATTGGCAATGAGCGTCACGCTTTGTTTGTAGTCACACAGATTCACCAACATAAAATCAGGCACCTATCTTTTTGATCGTCAGAGGGATTTCCGCGTGATCGTCATATCGTGCGGTGCAGGTGGCGACGTCATTGGTTCCCGCTTTGCAGGTAATTTCAGGCATCGGATAACGTGATCCGTCCGTGCAACGGGCATTGCCGCGACTCTTAATCATTAATTCGCCAGTCTGATGCAAACCAGAGAAAATCTCGGCACGACAAACAATATTGTCGCCATGAACGACGCGTGCAGTGCCTTTATTCGTCTGGATCTGATAACGCAGCGACGGCGCTTTGCCGCTGACCGGATCTTTCACGTCGACCATGACGCGCCAGTTACCGTTGAGGAAACGCGTCGTTCCTGCCTTCATCTGGCTGGCATCCATGACCAGCGCATCTTTGGGAATAGCGGCAATCACTACCGGTCCTGCGTCAGGTTTCTCTTTTTTCGCTACCGGAATGACTTCAGCCCGATGCAAAGGTAGTGCAGAGGTCAGTTCCGGCAACGGCGTCATGTCTGCTTTAGCCACTGCAATGGGGGCAACTGAGGGGGTAGGGATAACGGCTTGTTGTTTCCACAGCAACGGTCCGACAATGGCTGCGATAATTACGGCGGCAACGGGTAGACTCCACAGTGGCAGGCGACGTGCGGGCTTCACCTGTACCGGTGGCGGTGTGACTTCCGGTTCGCTGATCATGGCCAGCGGTTGTGATTCAGGTTCAACCGGTTTTGGCGGTTCAACGACCGGCGTCAGTAAAGGGGCATCGGCCTCAGTGAAGGTGATTTCAGGTGAAGTATCTTCTTCCGGGTCAGGCTCTGTCACAGTGACAACCGGTGGTATATCGGCAAGGCGCAGGCAATCGAGCACATCGTCGCGGGGATTTTCATTCAGATTGACGAAGCCCCAGAACGTAATAACGGGTTTACCATCAACCAGAAACACGTGATTCTCGCCAGGAAACTGGATGGCTTTTTCGAGCAATGAACCAAACAGTTGGAGGGCGGTTTTCCCCGATTGCAGGCTTTTACGGCTCAGGGCCGCCGCATTTTCCAGCGTGCTCCCCAGATAGCGCAGCGCACGAAAACGAGCCTCTTCATCAGCGGCTTTCCACGCAACGACTTTTCCTTCAACCGGAGAATACCAGTCAACCCGATCGCCGTTGTCGTTAATTTGTGGGATCGCCAGACAATCCACCATCGCCTGCTGCTTACGCAAGCGAAGCGTTTCACGAATTTGCAGTGCTGAATCAAACACGGCCTGACCACCGCCACCCACGGCCTGATAGTCATCCAAATTGCCGCTGCGTAAGAGAGTTTTTGCCACGTTGTTACCCCTTAGACTTCTTCACACATCTACTTTACGGTTTATAAAAACGAGCAAACGACGGAAGAGAGGCAAAAAGGGGCGAATTTTCATGGCATAGAGTGCCGGGAAAAATCTTGACGTTTTGAAAAAGACTTAAGGGAAATTAATTCGCTTGTGGTGATGAATAATTCAGCGAAAACCACCGGATTAGAATAACCTGATAGTGATTTGTTATTGGTCAGTTTTTGTCAGCTATGCTCTGATATTCCGGTTAATAATAAAATAAGAAGGCTTATAACCATGATTGCAAGGAAAACGTTACTCGCGCTGGCGCTCAGCGCCGCCTTACCCTCAGGCGCTGCGTTCGCGGCCAGCACTGACACCATCATCTACTGCTCAGAAGCGTCGCCGGAGTCATTTAACCCGCAAATCGCCAGTTCCGGTCCGTCGTTTGTGGCAAGTTCACAGGTGCTCTACAACCGACTCATTAACTTTGATCCGGTAAAGAATACCCCAATACCGTCTTTGGCAACGGACTGGACAATTTCTCCCGATGGGAAGACTTACACGTTTACCCTGCGCCAGGGGGTGAAATTCAACAGTAATAAATTCTTTAAACCTACCCGCGACTTCAACGCCGATGACGTGGTTTTCTCGGTATTGCGCCAGAAAGATGCCGATCATCCGTACCACAAGGTTTCTCAGGGCAGCTACGAATACTTTAACGATGTCGGTCTGGATAAACTGATCAAAGAAGTGAAGAAGGTGGATGATTATCACGTTCAGTTTGTGCTGAATGAACCTAACGCCGCGTTTCTTGCCGACTGGGGGATGGATTTCGCTTCCATTCTTTCTGCGGAATATGCTGACGCGATGCTGCAAAAAGGCACCCCGGAAAACGTTGATAATTGGCCGATTGGCACCGGGCCATATGTGTTGCAGCAGTACAAACAGGATTCCCAAATCCGTTATCTGGCCAACCCGAACTACTGGGATGGCGCCGTCCCGACGAAGCACCTGATATTCTCGATCACACCAAATGTACAGACCAGACTGGCAAAACTGCAAACTAACGAATGCCAGATTATCCCAGCGCCTGCGCCAATCCAGTTTGACGACATCAACAAGAATAAAGATTTGACGCTGCATTCGGTTGAAGCGCTGAACGTCGGGTATCTGGCGTTTAATACCGAGAAAAAACCGTTTGATAACGTGCTGGTGCGTCAGGCGTTGAACTACGCGACCGATAAAAAAGCCATTATTAACGCCGTCTTTTTAGGTTCCGGTACGGTGGCAAAATCGCCGATTCCACCGAATATGATGGGGTTCAATAACGATCTAAAAGATTACGCTTACGACCCGCAAAAAGCGAAAGATCTGCTGAAACAGGCTGGGCTGGAAAACGGATTTGAAGCGACGCTGTGGTCAATGCCGGTTCAGCGTCCATACAACCCGAACTCCCGACGTATTGCCGAGATGATCCAGAGCGATTGGGCAAAAGTCGGCGTAAAGGCAAAAATAGTGTCATACGAGTGGGGCGAATATCTCTCCGGAATGCGCAAAGGCGAGCATGACACCGCGCTGTTCGGCTGGATGTCAGACAACGGCGATCCGGATAATTTCGCGGATGTACTGTTGGGCTGCGACAGCATTAAAACCGGATCTAACGCCGCGCGTTGGTGCGATAAAGAGTATAATTCTCTGGTTCAAAAGGCGAAACTGGTGAGCAAACCTGAAGAACGCGCCGCGCTGTACCAGCAATCGCAAGAGATTTTCTACCAGCAGGCTCCGTGGATAGCCCTGGCAAATGGCAAAACGTTCTATGCCACGCGTAGCAACGTCAGCGGATACAGCGTCAGCCTGATGGGCAGTGATTTTTCAAAAGCAAAATTAAATTAATGAGTTAAGGAGAGGTTATGCCGCATCTGGATGAGGTCAGCGCACGTGTTGATGCCGCCATTGAAGAGAGCGTCATTACGCATATGAATGAATTGCTGATTGAACTCAGCGATGATGCCGCGCTGAGCCGGGAAGATCGCTACACCCAGCAACAGCGTTTGCGTACGGCTATCGCACATCATGGTCGTCAGCATAAAGAGGATATGGAAGCCCGTCGCGAACAGTTGACCAAAGGCGGCACAATCCTTTAATTCGTTATTACTGTTATCCGGCCTGTATGTTCAGGCTGGATAAATTCCGTAGGTCTGATAAGCGAAGCGCCATCCGGCAGTTAAAAAGAGCGTCTCGCGACCAGCCAGGCCCCGACGACCAGCAGCACCGCGCCGCAAACTGGCCCCACCAGCGCACGGAGGGGTACGCCATGACTGCGCAGAATATCCAGCACCAGTCCGCCAATTAACTGGCTGGCGACCAGTACCGCAATCGTGGTGGCAGCCCCCACATTTTGATAGCCGCTGATACTGGCAAAAACAAAAAAAGACCCCAGTAAACCGGGGATCAGCGTCCACCAGCGCACGCTGGAGACCAGTTCGCCAAACCCCGCTGCGCCTTGCTTAAACCACAGAATGCTGACAAACAGCACAATCCCAACCAGTGAGTTCAGCAGCATGGCAATCAGGATCGTCGAGGAGGTCTGCGTGATACGCACCATTAAGGTATTTTGCACCACCAGACCAATACCTGCGGCAATCAGAAAGGAGAGGGTCAGCGTCTGGTTCATCTGCCGGCATCCGGATCGCGACGATCGTCTAACTGCAATTGCATAAAGGTCAGATCCAACCAGCGACCAAATTTGGTGCCAACCTGCGGCATTTGTGCGGTGATGTTAAATCCCAGCGTACTGTGCAGATGCAGCGACGCCTGATTCTGAGACTCAATCCCCGCCACCATCACATGTTTGCCGCACGTGCGCGCTTCTTCTATTAGTCGGCTGAGCAGCGCTCGTCCCAGGCCCTTGCCCTGATGATCAGGATGGACATACACCGAATGTTCAACGGTATGACGAAATCCGTCAAAGTTACGCCAGTCGCCGAACGAAGCATATCCAGTGACTACGCCGTTTTCTTCACTTACCAGCACGGGATAGCCCATCAACTGGCGGGCTTCGAACCAGGCGATACGGTTTTCGGCATCGACCGTTTGATCGTTCCAGATAGCCGCCGTATGCAGTACCGCGTGGTTATAAATTTCAGCAATAGCGGCGCAGTCTGCTTTGCTGGCAAATCGAATTGACATGTTGAACCTCAGGGCTTGTTCACTATAGTATTACAATATGAATACTATTGAAGACAGCATAAATCAACGGATCGGTGCAAGAATTCGCCTTGAACGAGAATCTCGCGGCTGGTCTCTGACGGAACTCGCCGAGCGTGCAGGCGTGTCGCGGGCAATGATCCATAAAATAGAGCGTGGTGAGAGTAGCCCCACGGCCACGCTGCTGGGCAGGCTCTCCGGGGCGTTTGGCATCAGCATGTCGATGCTGATTGCACGAGCCGAAATGCAGGAGGGCAAGTTGCTGCGCCTCGCTGACCAGCCCGTCTGGCACGATCCGCAGAGCCACTATCTGCGACGCCATGTCTCACCGCGCAGCGATCTCCCCATCGACCTGGTACAAATCGAATTGCCCGCCGGAAGCAATATCCCAATGCCAGCATCCTCCTACGTGCAGGCCAGACAGCTTATCTGGCTACAGCAGGGGGAGTTAGTCTTTGTGGAAGGCGATGTGCGTCATGAAATGAAAGCGGGCGATTGTCTGGAACTGGGGCCGCCGAATGACTGTCGGTTTATCAATGAAACCACGCAAACCTGCGTTTATCTGGTTGTGCGATTAAACCATGTCGTGAGCTAAATGCTGGCGCAGGCTGCTACTATTGATGGATTCATGCCAAAAGCAGAGGAGCACATCATGGGTCAACAGACTAATCGTAACCGCCGTTGGGTACTGGCTTCCCGCCCACATGGCGCGCCAATCCCGGATAACTTCCGTCTTGAAGAAGATGAAGTCGCAACGCCGGGAGAAGGTCAGGTTTTGCTGCGCACCGTTTTCCTTTCTCTCGATCCTTACATGCGTGGGCGCATGAGCGATGAACCGTCTTACTCGCCTCCCGTTGAGATTGGCGGTGTGATGGTCGGTGGCACCGTGAGCCGCGTCGTGTCCTCCAACCATCCTGATTACCAGCCTGGCGAATGGGTGCTGAGCTACAGTGGCTGGCAGGACTATGACATTTCGGACGGCAACGGGCTGGTGAAGCTTGGCGATAATCCTGAACATCCCTCCTGGGCGCTGGGTGTTTTGGGGATGCCGGGATTTACCGCCTATATGGGTTTGCTGGACATTGGCCAGCCGAAAGCAGGGGAAACGCTGGTTGTTGCCGCTGCAACTGGCCCGGTGGGCGCAACGGTTGGACAGATTGGTAAGCTCAAAGGGTGTCGGGTGATCGGTGTAGCGGGCGGGGCAGAGAAATGCCGGCATGCTACCGAAGTGCTGGGCTTTGATGTTTGTCTCGATCACCATGCGCACGATTTTGCTCAACAACTGGCAAAAGCGTGTCCGCAGGGGATTGATATTTACTACGAGAACGTTGGCGGTAAGGTATTTGACGCTGTGCTGACGTTACTCAATACCTCGGCGCGCATTCCGCTTTGCGGACTGGTCAGCGGTTACAATGCGACATCGCTTCCGACCGGCCCTGACCGATTACCGTTGCTGATGGCAACCTTACTGAAAAAGCGTATCCGGATGCAGGGTTTTATCATTGGTCAGGATTATGGTCACCGCATTCATGAGTTTCAGCGGGAGATGGGGCGCTGGATTAAAGAGGGTAAAATCCACTACCGTGAGCAGGTCACTGACGGTCTGGAGAATGCGCCGCAGACCTTTATCGGTTTGCTGACCGGTAAAAACTTCGGCAAGGTGGTTATTCGCGTAGCAGACGATGCGTAAAGAGTGCTGGCGGGAGCGATTCCCGCCAGTATCATTCAAAACGCCAGGCCAGATTAATACCCACGCCATAGTTTCGTCCTGGCGCCGGTTCGTAGTACCGGCCATTTGATTCATTCACAATCACCGAACCGACGTAGGTCTTATCAAACAGGTTATCCACCCGGCCAAACAGGTCGATCATAAGGTTGCTGTAATAAAATTTATAGCCGGTATTCAGGCCGACTACGCTATATGACGGGGCTTTCGCCGTATTTTCATCATTAGCCATAATGTCCCCCATATAACGCACATCTGCTCCCGCATACCAGCCTTCATCAGGCACGTAGCCCAGTGACGCGAATCCCATGTTTTGCGCTATGCCGGGCAGTCGGTTGCCGTTGCAGTTTTGATCGCCGCAGACATTGCTGCGATAGGTTGCATCCAGCCAGGTCCATGCCGCTTTTACGCGCCAGTTTGTGGCAAAGCGTTGGTCCCAGGATAGCTCGCCTCCCTGACGGCGGGTTTTCCCGGCGTTTTTATAGGTCGTACGACCGCCATTGTTACTATCAACGACGATTTCGTCATCCGTGTTGGTCTGGAACAGGGCCGCGGTAAACAGCCCATCGCCGATGCGCGTTTTGCTGCCGATTTCAATGGTGTCATTTGTGGACGGCTGTAAACCAAAATTCATCCCGCTTTGGCCATCGGAACGGTAGGAGAGTTCGTTAATTGTCGGCGTTTCAAATCCTCTCCCCGCAGCCAGATAGACGTTCCAGGCGTCCGTCATTGCATATTTCAACGATCCGGCAGGGAGCCATTGGTGATAGCTGGCGTCCCCGCTGTCATCGCCGTTACCCGGCGTAATGTAGCGATCGTTGGAATCAAACCACACGGAACTGTAACGAACGCCGGCATCCAGCGAAAGCTTCTCCGTCAATTGCCACTGGGTTTGCAGATAGGGATCGACGTTCCACATCAGGTTACGTTCATTGCGTCGCATGTCGCCTTTCTGACCATACTCAGGCACACCATTATCAAGCCGATAGTTGTTATAGCCTTTACGGTTTTCACTCATGTTTTCATAGTTTATGCCGGTGGTGAAGGTCACCGGGATCCCCAATTCGCCACGGTGAGTCCAACGGTTATCTATCCCCTGATAATGACGTTGTAGAGTGATAACGCCTCCGGCATGGGAGGGTCTTAACTGTGGGGCCATTGGGATCGACTGATACTGGGTGGTTTCACGCTCCCCCGCATAGGTCATGATGCTGAGATCATCCTGCGCGCTAAGCTGGCGTTCATAGCGCAATCCCGCCTGGGTCTGTTTGATGGTTTTTCGCGTATTGAATTGCTCGGCGCGGGGCGATTGCTGCGGATTGGCATTCCACTCTGACTTCGTCAGGCCTCCGGGATCGTCGGCCTTAATATCCACGCTGTTGAAAATCAGCGTCAGTTTACTCGCGTCATCAATGCGTACGCCCAGTTTGGCATTAGCCAGATTTTTTTGCGCGCTGCTGTGATCGCGATACCCATGGGTAGTAAATCGGGTCGTTGAAACGGTGTAATCCACATCGCCTGGCTGAGTACCGTCGCCCAGCGCTCCGGTGGCCTTTAAACCGTAGCGCCAGGTGCCAAAACTACCGTAATAGCTGCTGGCTTCAATGGTGGGCGGCTCACGCCCTGTTTCAGTACTGACATTAATCACACCGCCGGAAGCATTGCCATACAGCGCAGAGAAGGGACCCCGCAGGACTTCAATATTTTGTACGCTGCTGATATCGATATTGGATGTTTGGCCTTGCCCATCCGGCATGGTGGCTGGGATTCCGTCTACATACATACGAATGCCACGGATACCATACGTGGTGCGTGAACCAAAACCGCGAATCGACAACTGGAGGTCCTGCGCGTAGTTCTGCCGATTTTGCACCTGTAGTCCAGGGACGCTGGTCAGCGATTCGGACAGGTTAATGCGCGGTGTTGCCAGACGCATATCTTCACCGGCAACGACGCTGACGGCGGCAGGCGTATCCAGCTCTGAAACGGATTGTGGCGTCGCGCTAACGATCAGCGTTTGCTCGTTTAGCTCACTTTCTGCCGCGGCAAAAGTCGAGAGGAAGACAGGCAGTAATGAAACAGGAAAGACGGTATAGCGGGCTGAAAAAATCGTCATGAATAAGGCCAGTTTAGGATGCTGACGCCGGAAAACGGACGGTAAGCATGTGAATTTTTTTATAAAAAAGATGAATTTTAGCGCTACTGAATTGCGGTAATTTTTCGGGCAATGAAAACGAGTGTAGTCAATATGTGAAGAAGTGCTCCACTTTGCGATGAATAATGATTACTATTCTCATTCTTAAAAAGGCAAAACCATGATTTTGCTCATTGAAGCTATGTGAAGCAGTAACAAACGAATTTATCAAAGGGAGTCGTCATGTCTTTACGTCATCTGTTTTCGCCGCGCCTGCGTGGTTCTTTACTGTTAGGTTCACTGCTCGTGGCATCATCTTTTACGACACAGGCTGCGGAAGAATTGCTGCGCAAAGCCGTGGGCAAAGGTGCCTATGAAATGGCATACAGCCAGCAAGAGAACGCGCTGTGGCTGGCGACCTCACAGAGCCGCAAACTGGATACCGGGGGCGTGGTTTACCGTCTTGACCCGGTGACGCTCGAAGTGACTCAGGTTATCCATAACGATCTCAAACCGTTTGGCGCCACCATCAATAACACCACGCAAACGCTGTGGTTTGGTAATACGGTAAACAGCGCGGTGACGGCGATGGATGCCAAAACAGGCGCGGTGAAAGGGCGCCTGGTGCTGGATGCGCGTAAGCGTTCTGAAGATGTGCGCCCGCTGCAGCCGCGTGAGCTGGTCGCCGATGATGCGACCAACACGGTCTACATTAGCGGTATTGGTAAAGAGAGCGTAATTTGGGTCGTGGACGGTGAGACGATCAAACTTCAGGACACAATCCAAAATACTGGCAAAATGAGCACCGCTCTGGCTGTCGACAGCAAGGCTAAACGCCTGTACACCGCCAATGCGGACGGCGAATTTATCACTATCGATACCACCAATAACAAAATTCTCAGCCGTAAAAAGCTGTTGGATGATGGAAAAGAGCACTTCTTTATCAACCTGAGTCTGGACACGGCGGGTAACCGCGCATTTGTTACCGACTCTAAGGCTGCGGAAGTGCTGGTTATTGACACCCGCAACGGCAATGTACTGGCGAAAGTCGCCGCGCCGGAATCCCTGGCCGTGCTGTTCAACCCGGCGCGCAACGAGGCCTATGTGACCCATCGTCAGGCCGGTAAAGTAAGCGTGATCGACGCGAAAAGCTACAAAGTTGTCAAAACGTTCGAGACCCCAACATTCCCGAACAGCCTGGCGCTCTCCGCCGACGGTAAAACGCTGTACGTTAGCGTGAAACAGAAATCTACCCGCGAGCAGGAAGCTACTCAGCCGGACGATGTGATTCGTATTGCGCTGTAATTAACCGGAGGGGGAAACCCCTCCTGTCATTTCTCTAAACCTCACGATACGCCTCGTTACACCCCGCCAGTAGCCTGACTAACTTCAGGGACTTACACTACGCCCTCAACGGCTAACTGAATAACACGGGAATACCATGAAAAAGCCATTTATGTGTCTTTGTGCAGGCGTCATGCTGTTTACGCTGGCAGGTTGCACAACCAATTACGTTATGACGACCAAAAGCGGACAAACGATTACCACCCAAGGCAAGCCAAAGCTGGATAAAGATACGGGAATGACCAGCTATACCGATCAGGATGGGAATGCGCGGGAAATTAATAGCAACGATGTTGCGCAGCTCATTGAAGCAGACTAAAAAAAGAAGGCCTGAAGGGGTAAGCTATCAGGCCTTTTTATCCTTACGGCGCGGTGCGGTGGATTTCCGCTACGCGTTTACGCACGCCGAACCAGCCCGCAACCAGCAGGATGGCGATTAACGGTAATGATGCGATGGTATAAGTGCCGTTTGGATAATCAAACGCCATCAGCACCAGCACGCTCAGCAGGAACAGCAACGTGAGCCAGGAGGTAAACGGCGCACCCGGCAGTTTAAAACTGACGTCTGCGGTTTTACCTTCTTTAATCGCCCGGCGCAGACGCATCTGACAAACCATGATAAATCCCCACGACGCAATGATGCCCAGCGAGGCGAAATTAAGCACGATCTCAAACACCTGCGACGGCACCAGATAGTTCAGGAATACCCCTACGACATACACGACCAGTGTGGCGAGGATCCCGGCCCATGGCACCTGTTGGCGGCTCATTTTAGCCATAAATTTTGGCGCGGAACCGCCCATCGACATGGAACGTAAAATACGCCCGGTGCAGTACAGGCCGGAGTTCAGACTGGAAAGCGCCGCGGTGAGCACTACAATATTCATGATGCTGCCGATATATGGCACGCCAAGTTTGGAGAAGAAGGTGACAAATGGGCTTTGCCCCGCCTGGTAGGCGTTCCAGGGCAGAAGCAGAACCAGCAGGACCACCGAACCCACGTAAAACAGACCGATACGCCAGATAACGCTATTGATCGCTTTCGGCACCATCGTTTGCGGATCTTTGCACTCACCCGCGGCAGTGCCGACCAGTTCGATGGAGGCAAACGCGAAGACGACCCCCTGAACCAGTACCAGCGCTGGCAGCAGGCCATGCGGGAAAAATCCGCCGTTGTCGGTTATCAGGTGAAAACCCGTGGCGTTGCCATCCAGCGGTTTTCCGCTACCTAAGAAAACGGTACCCACAACCAGGAAAATCACAATCGCCAGCACTTTGACCAGCGCAAACCAAAACTCCATCTCTGCGAACCACTTCACGCCGATCATGTTCATGGTGCCGACAATGGCCAGCGCCCCGAGGGCGAACACCCACTGCGGCACGTCGCCAAATGCGCCCCAGTAATGCATATACAGCGCAACTGCGGTGATATCGACAATACCGGTCATCGCCCAGTTGATGAAATACATCCAGCCCGCCACATAGGCGGCTTTCTCACCTAAAAATTCGCGGGCGTAGGAGACAAAGCTACCGCTGGAAGGGCGGTGCAAAACCAGTTCGCCGAGCGCGCGAAGAATAAAGAACGAAAAAATACCGCACACCAGATAGACCAGCGCCAAAGCGGGGCCAGCCATCTGCAAACGTGCGCCTGCCCCTAAAAACAATCCGGTACCAATCGCGCCGCCAATGGCGATCATTTGTACCTGTCGATTGCCCATCGCCTTGTGATACCCCTCTTCGTGAGCATTCAACCAGCGTCGTTTCGCCGCATGTTGTTCCGCGGCTTGCGTGTTGTGTGTGTTCATTACGTTTCCTGTTGACCTGACTGATTTACAAAATCCTTTTTGCCGCACCTGCTGCGGCGAAAACAGCGTTACCCTTCATTGTGTTACGGGGGAAAACTGCCGGCCGAGCATCCTACATTCAATTGTTCACTTGCGCAAAGCCCCGATAACAAGAATTCAGCATTTTTGTGCTGCCGGAACTGGCGCGGTGTGGCCTCGATTCAGCCAATAAAAGAAAGGGGCGTTTTAACCAGGGAGAGGAGTGCGCTTATTAAGACATTCGCCCGATAAGCGCCGTAACGTTATGCTGATACGCCAAAGACCTGAACGGCCTGCTGTAAGCGTGATGATCGCTGGGTCAGATCGGCGGTAGCATCAGTAACACGTTCCACCATTTCGGCGTTATTGTGTGTCATGGCGCCCACGCGTGAAATTGAATCGTTAATCAGATCCAGCGCCTGGGTTTGCTCTCGCGTGGCCAGACTAATCTCTTTGATCATCATCGACATCTGCAGGACATCACCAATCATCCCGGTGAGATGCGTTTCCGTTCGCTCCACCATTTTGACGCCGCTGTTAACGTTGGCGACGTTCTT
>NZ_JAHLQZ010000019.1:0-43639 GCF_018919505.1 Citrobacter sp. S55_ASV_140 | reverse complement strand
CGGGAGCGGATTTGAACGTTGCGCAGCAACGGCCCGGAGGGTGGCGGGCAGGACGCCCGCCATAAACTGCCAGGCATCAAATAAAGTGAAGAAACCCGTCCTGCCGGATGGGCTTTTTTGCGTCTGTGGTGAACACAGCCGTTGTGACCTGGATGTAGGCCTGATAAGCGCAGCGCATCAGGCAATCCCGCACCACGTAAAAGCTTGTCCTGCTACCCGCCCCAAGATCGTCCACCGCTGTACGTCCCGTTACGATGAATCCCATTTTTATATAGATCCCTGGCGTCTGCTTACTGAAATTGGCTGTTAACGGCAAGATTGAGTTTACGTGTGGTGTTTGTGAGAGGTGGCGGGTCAGAAATAGGGTAAAACGATCGGCTGGAAGCTATCAGAAACTACAAAAGCAAAAACCCGCCTCAAGGGCGGGTTCTTTAAATAGTGGTGCCCGGACTCGGAATCGAACCAAGGACACGGGGATTTTCAATCCCCTGCTCTACCGACTGAGCTATCCGGGCAACGGGGCGCATTAAACCGTATTCGCGCCTGCCAGTCAATCAAATTTCAGGAAAAGCGGTTCAACCGCTTAATATTACGGCAATCTGTGCGTTTGTGCCTGAAGTTTGCACAAATCTTCCAGATCGCCACGATGCCGACAGGTCATGCTAAGCGCAAGAAGGGCAGTATGGCAAAAGAGTGATTCACTGCATCTTAATCACATGCTGACCAGGGCGGTTAACCGATTAATTCGCACCACCGTGGCGATGGCACGTTTTCAACGACTGATGGCGTTATGCTTACTCACACCGGCCAGGACGGGCTTGTTCGCTTAGGTTAGCGCGCCGCCCATACGGCACTGGGCAAAGCGCAGAATATCTTCCGCCAGACGGTGTGCCGTTTCGACATCAGCATGGCTACGATTCACCAGCATGCGGCTCAGACATCCCTCCAGCACCAGCTCCATCTGTTTGGCGACCATAGCCGGGTCGTCAACTTCCAGCGTAGTCAGTAGCTCATGAGTGAAGTCATGCGCTGCTTTTTTTTGTTGGTCGGCTAACTGGTGGATTGGATGTCCAGGATCGGGATAAAACGTGCAGGCGGCAATGAACAGGCAGCCGGGATAGCGATTATTGCTCACGCATTCGGACAGCGCGCTGTAGCGTGCCAGTAATTTCTGTTCCGCGCTCAGGGTCTCATCCAGCAAAAGCTGACGCCGCCAGATATCCACCCGCTGGCTGAGGTAACGTAACGCATCATACAGGATGGCCTCTTTATCTGGCCAAAAGCGCTGTAGTTCATCAAGCGGATAATCGATACGTTCGGCCACCATTTCCAGCGTGGTATTGGCTATCCCTTGAACCTCAAGTAATTTCAGGGCTTCTCCCAGGACATCTTCACGTTGCACGGTATTCTCCTCCGTATTTCCTTTTGCAAGTGTCGCTCACGGTTGACGATCGCGCAAATGTGCGCTGAAGGTCGCTGCATCCATAAATCCCGTTACCCGAGCCTCCGGATGCTCTTTACCCTCGGCATCAAAAAACAGGATAGTTGGCAAACCTAAAACCTGTAGATGTTTCAGGAGAGCGACATCCTTGGCATTGTTTGCAGTTACATCCGCCTGTAAAAGCACCGTGTCGCCTAGTGCTTGCTGAACCTGCGGATCGCTGAAGGTGTACTTCTCAAACTCCTTACAAGCCACGCACCAGTCGGCATACAAATCCAACATGACGGGCCTGCCTTTGGCTTGCGCCAGCGCCTGATTTAACGCCTCTACCGAGGCCACCGGCGTAAAGTTAAGGTGTGCCTGGGTTTGAGCATGCGGCGTGCCAAACGCCCAGTCCTGCAATGGACGTACACTGACAAGCGCTGCGGCTAACAGGAGAATCTGCACGATACGCATCCAGGCGTGCTTTGCCTGCAGGCTGGTAATGAATGCCCAGCTAAAGAACGCGACGCCCAACAGTGACCACAGGCGCACGCCCCATTCGTCGCCAATGATGCGTTCAAGCAAGAAGACGGGAAGCGCCAGGATGACGAAGCCGAAAGCGGTTTTAACATGTTCCATCCATGGACCGCTTTTAGGCAGCAGGCGGTTGCCAAAGACGGTAATCAACATCAGCGGCAAGCCCATCCCCAGCGCGTACAGATACAGCGTACCGCCTCCCAGCCACATATTTCCGCTCTGAGCGATATACAGCAAAATCGCGCTTAGCGGCGCGGTTGTGCAAGGAGAACAGATGAGACCCGCAATTGCCCCCATCGCAAAGACGCTACCGGGAGAGCCGCCTTGCTGGCGGTTACTCAGCAACGTGAGGCGCGTTTGCAATGAGGAAGGGAGTTGCAGCGTGAACAGGCCGAACATAGACAGAGCCAGCAGCGTAAAGATGATGGCAAGACCGATCAGAACATAAGGATGCTGTAATGCCGCCTGAAACTGTAATCCGGCGGCGGCAACAACCAGACCCAGCGCAGTATAGGTGAGCGCCATTCCCTGGACGTAGATAAACGTCAGCAGCAGCGCCCTACCGGTTGATAACCGTTGCTTGCCGCCCAGCACGATGCCGGAAATCAGCGGATACATCGGCAGTACGCAGGGCGTGAAAGCGATGCCAATGCCGATTAGCAATGCCCACAGCGCGGAAAAGGGGAGCTGGGCTGCGGGCTGTGGTTTCTCTTCCGGGGCCTCAGTGACAGGTGCGGTAGCCGGAGCCCCCCCGACAGCGGCTGACACTTCACTTAAGGGGACAGTTTTAGTTTCCGGCGGATAGCAAAAACCGGCGTCGGCACAGCCCTGGTACGTGACCGTTAATGTTGCGCCAGTTGCGGCCTGATTAACCGTGACCGGAATATTCAACTGTTTACGGTAAATCTCACTTTTGCCGTAAAACTCATCTTCATGCCAGACGCCAGGCGGCAGTTTTATCTCGGCAATATCGGCCTGAGATGGCGTAATGCTTATCTGTTTGCGATAGAGATAGTAGCCATCTTTGACCTGCCATGAGAGGTTCAGATCGTGTTGGTTTTGCTGAAAATCAAAAACAAACGCCCGATCGGCAGGAACAAACTGCGAGCGGCCGGGCGCGTCAAATAATCCGGCAAAGGTAGATGTGCTGCACAGCAGCAGGATCAGCGTAAGGATGCGTTGAGCCATGAGCGGTAATCAAAGTCTCCGTGAGTGACGGGTAAAACCAGAAGTTCAGGTGTTTGATACGGGTGATGTGACTTCAGGCAATCGAGAAGGGCTTGCTGGTGCGTGACGGTGGTTTTTAAAATCATCTGGACTTCATATTCCTGCTCCAGTTTACCTTCCCAATAATAGAGGGAGGTTGCACCGGGCAGAAGTGTCACGCAGGCTGCCAGCTTTTCCGCTAGCACTTTTGCAGCCAGATCCTGGGCGGTTGCTTCATCCGGAGCAGTACAGAGCACCACAACGGTATCGGGGATGGAAATATCCTGACTCTTTACATCAAGCATAAACACCTCGAAAGAACAGAGTAACCAGCTAAAGAGTGGTCACTATACAACGGACGAGGGAAGGATGTTAGCTAAAGCGGGGTGAGGAGGAGGAACTGCAGGGCGCACGGGCACCCTGCAGAAAAAACTTACAGCATGAAGCTACCCAGCAAGAAGCCGAAGCAGACAGCCAGAACTACACCCAGAGTACCCGGGATGAAGAACGGATGGTTAAAGACGAATTTACCGATGCGGGTTGTACCAGTGTCATCCATCTGAACTGCCGCAACCAGGGTTGGGTAGGTTGGCAGAATGAACAGGCCGGAAACAGCTGCGAAAGAGGCAACAGCGGTCAGCGGGGAAACGTTCAGCGCCAGAGCCATCGGCATCAGTGCTTTAGCGGTTGCTGCCTGAGAGTACAGCAATGCAGAAGCAAAGAAGAAGATGACGGCCAGCAGCCACGGATGACCCTGAATTACGCTACCTGCAGTATCTTTGATCCAGTCAATGTTGTGAGATACGAAGGTATCACCCAACCACGCAACGCCCAGGATACAAATACAGGCGCTCATACCGGCTTTGAAGGTGCTGGAGTTCAGAATGGAGTCAGTTTCAACGCGGCAGATGATGGTAGTCAGCGTCGCGATGCTCAGCATGATGATCAGGATAGCGTTGGTGGTATTCATCAGCGGTTTAGCGACCAGACCGAGGCTTGGGCTGTTAACGATCGCATAGACAACAACGCAAATTACGCCCAGCAGGAACAGCCAAACGGAAGTTTTTGCGCCTGCTTTGATTTCAACTTGTCTTTCACCGCGCAGTTCAACCAAACCTTCTTCCAGACGTTTACGATAAATCGGATCGTCAGACAGTTTAGAGTTGAACAGCATAGTCACCAGGAAGGACATTACCAGAACGGCCAGCAGGGTGGACGGAATAACCACGGACAGCAGGTGAATATAGCTGATGCCATGACCTTCCATTACGGAAGACATGTAAACCACGGCTGCAGAGATTGGTGATGCTGTGATCGCAATCTGAGCAGAAACCACCGCAGTTGAGAGCGGACGGCAAGGTTTGATCCCTTGTTCCTTCGCAACTTCAGCGATAACCGGCAGAGTTGCCAGAGAGATGTTACCCGTACCCGCAAAGATGGTCAGGAAATAGGTCACGATGGGTGCCAGGATCGTGATGTATTTCGGGTTCTTACGCAGCAGTTTTTCAGTTTGATGAACCAGATAGTCCAGACCACCTGCAATCTGCATAGCTGAGATGGCAGCGATAACCGCCATGATAATGGAAATGACATCGAACGGGATATTACCGGGTTTTACGCCGATAGCGGCGAGAACCAGGACACCCAGCCCACCTGCAAATCCAATACCGATACCCCCAAGTCTGGCACCTAAAAAGATTGCCAGCAAAACGATGATAAGTTCTAAAACTATCATATTAGCCTTCCTTGTTGTTTAACAAGTTGATATTAAATTGTTGTTTTTAAGTAACTTCGTGCAAGAAAAAAGGCACGTCATCTGACGTGCCTTCTCTGGTACTACCCTACACGATTACTGCTCGCTTTCATCAGTATAACGTTTTGCTTTATAAGCCGGGTGCATCAGGTTCTGTACTGAGAAGATATCGTCCAGTTCGGCTTCGGTCAACAGGCCGCGCTCGAGGACAACTTCACGTACGCTCTTACCGGTTTCGGCACAAATTTTACCAACGATGTCGCCGTTGTGGTGGCCGATGAACGGGTTGAGGTAAGTAACGATACCGATAGAGTTGTATACGAATGCTTCGCACACTTCTTTGTTAGCAGTAATGCCGCTAACGCATTTTTCCAACAGGTTGTAGCAAGCGTTGCTCAGAATGTGAATGGATTCGAACATTGCCTGGCCGATTACTGGCTCCATAACGTTCAGCTGCAGCTGACCTGCTTCAGACGCCATGGTGACAGTGATGTCGTTACCGATGACTTTAAAGCACACCTGGTTTACGACTTCCGGAACAACCGGGTTCACTTTAGCTGGCATGATGGAAGAGCCAGCCTGCAGTTCCGGCAGGTTGATCTCGTTCAGGCCGGCACGTGGACCAGAGGAGAGCAAACGCAGGTCGTTACAGATTTTGGACATCTTCACAGCCAGACGTTTCAGTGCGCCATGCACCATAACGTATGCGCCGCAGTCAGAAGTTGCTTCAATCAGGTCTTCTGCAGGAACACAGGCAAAACCGGTAACTTCAGCCAGTTTTTTCACTGCCAGCGGAGAGTATTCTTTCGGTGTGTTCAGACCCGTACCGATTGCCGTTGCGCCGAGGTTAACTTCCAGCAGCAGCTCTGCAGTACGCCCAATGTTTTTCACTTCTTCTTTCAGCAGGATGCTGAAAGCACGGAATTCCTGACCGAGGGTCATCGGCACAGCATCCTGCAACTGGGTACGACCCATTTTCAGGATGTCCTGGAATTCATCGGCTTTTTTCTCGAAGCCTTCACGCAGCTGGTTCAGGGCATCAATCAGTTTAATGATGGATGCGTATACCGCGATACGGAAACCGGTTGGGTATGCGTCGTTGGTAGACTGACATTTGTTAACGTGGTCGTTCGGGTTCAGGTACTGATATTCACCTTTCTGGTGACCCATCAGTTCCAGACCGATATTGGCCAGCACTTCGTTGGTGTTCATGTTGACGGAGGTACCCGCACCACCCTGGTAAACGTCTACCGGGAACTGATCCATGCATTTTCCGTTATTCAGGACTTCATCACACGCCGCGATGATGGCATTTGCCACACTTTTAGGAATGGTTTGCAGCTCTTTGTTGGCCATCGCCGCTGCCTTTTTCACCATTACCATGCCGCGAACAAATTCAGGAATGTCGCTGATTTTGTTGTTGCTAATGTAGAAGTTTTCAATCGCTCTCAGAGTGTGAACACCATAGTAAGCGTCCGCTGGAACTTCCCTGGTACCCAACAAGTCTTCTTCGATACGAATGTTGTTTAACATGTGAACCTTCTTTTTCAAGCTGCCAATGATTTGACTAAACACACAGGATATATGTGATTTCGATTGTTTCTCGACCGACGATTATCCCCTGCATCGGTCTGATACCCGAGATCATATGCTGGTTCAGGATTTCTACCGTAATCTGGATCACTTAAAGCGTGGAATTTACCCCTTATTTATTATTCTGTGAAATAGATCACCCCTTTAGGATTAACACTAAATATTAGTGTACAAGCGACTTGAAATTTTGCTAACCACCTCAATATCTGACTGATGCGAGTCATATAATTTTTGAACAGACGTTGTACAAAACGCCTGTTATTAACAGGAGTCCCCTTTGCGCTGGATACCATTACTTGCCATTTTTCTCTATGTTTACATAGAGATATCTATTTTTATTCAGGTTGCCCATGTGTTGGGTGTTCTGATGACCCTGATTTTGGTTATTTTTACGTCGGTTATCGGGATGTCTCTGGTTCGTAATCAGGGATTTAAGAACTTTTTACTGATGCAACAAAAAATGGCGGCAGGTGAAAGTCCGGCTGCAGAAATGATCAAGAGCGTTTCGCTGATTATTGCCGGTCTGCTATTAGTGCTGCCGGGTTTTTTCACCGATTTCCTTGGTCTTCTTCTTTTATTACCCCCGGTGCAGAAGCATCTGACGATGAAACTGCTGCCACATTTGCGTTTTTCTCGTATGCCCGGCGGTGGTTTTAGCGCCGGAACGGGTGGGGGCGAGACCTTTGACGGTGAGTTCCAGCGCAAAGACGAGCATCGTGACAGTATCGAACATAAAGACGATCGTCGGGATTAAGCATCAGTATGTAGGCCGGATAAGCGTTAGCGCCATCCGGCACGTGTTCATATGCCGGATGATGGCGTCAGCGTCGACTTATCCGGCCTGCCGGGTAAAAATAACCACAGCGCAGCCAGCATAATCAGCGCATACAGGCTCTTCCAACCCACCATCGCCAGCAATAGCAGACATAGCAAACCGCCAACGATCGCCAATGCGCGATAGTGTCCTTTCAGTAATCGACAACCTGCCAGCATGCACAGCAGATAAATCATAATAAAGATGCCGTTAGCGTAGACGATTAACGCATCGAGATTGATTTGCAGCATATAGATGCACAAAGTACTGACCACGCAGCAACCTAGCACGGCGTTCAGCGCATTGCGCGGAAGGTGACGAGGGGAAAGACGCGCCAGATAACTCCCCGGCTTGTATTGTGCTTGCGACCAGACCAGCCGGGCGAAACTTTGAATATAAATGTTGAGACTGGCAAAGCAGGCCAGATAACCAATAATGCAGGCGACCCACAGTGCCTGTACGCCAAACAGCTGTACAACAATTTCTGGCAGTGATGCCGCCGCCGCCATTTTCTCGCCATAAGCGCCAAAATGGAGGACGACGACGGTGCATGCCCAGTAGACAGAACCTGCCAGCAGTAGACCGATCATTAGCGCGCGCGGGAAGTCTCGCTCCGGATTTTTAAATTCAGAGGCCAGGTGGGCAAATGCTTCAAGACCGACAAAGCACCAGAACATCACTGACAGGGCAGCGAACAGTCCGGGAAGCTCAATTTCGCTAATTGCAGGGAAGGGGATTTCACTGGGTTTTAGATCGCCCGCCCACCAGATGGCGACAATCAGGGCCACGATCAGCCCGGCAATGACCGTTTGTAGGTTAGCGCTGGAGCTGGCGCCGCGGGAGCCTATGTACCAGACCAACGCCAATGTACCGAGTTCTGCCAGCAGAAGCTGCTCGTCATGCCAGCCAAACATCGCCTGGCCGAATCCTGCGGCAATATGTAATGCCGCAGGCAAGCCAACCGGGATTACCGACAAAAACAGCCATCCGGTGACGCGCTCCAGGCGCGAGCCAAAGGCCATACCGACAAAATGCGCCACGCCGCCCGCGCTGGGGAAATGGCGGCCGAGCACGGCAAAGACAATCGCCACGGGAAAGACTAAAACAATCAGCACCGGCCAGGCCCAAAGACTGTTGTTGCCAGCGACCAGCGCAGCCAGCGCGGGGACGGCAAAAACGCCTGTACCTAATAATGATGTCGACAACAGGCCAACGCCCTGAGCCAGTCCCAGCTCTTGTTTCAGTCCGCTCATAAGTTGTTATCCGGTTATGCCCATTGACCGGGCTACAGTGCAGATTTTGATGGTATCACAATCGGATTTGCTTATGACGACGTGACTGAAATCGTTATGAAATGTGAGGCGTGTCGGTGTTTTGACGGGATTTTCTGCTGATAAAAAATTTTTTTCGCTTGCCCCCTTGAAGGCACAAAAGCCCATCCCCATCTCTCTGGTCACTAGCCGGGAAACCGTTTACGGGCCGGCGTCACCCATAACTGATAAAGACTTTCTCAAAGGAGAGCTATCAATGAGTATTCGTCCGTTACATGATCGTGTGATCGTCAAACGTAAAGAAGTTGAATCCAAATCTGCTGGCGGCATCGTACTGACCGGTTCTGCAGCAGGTAAATCAACTCGTGGCGAAATCATCGCTGTCGGTAAGGGTCGCATCCTGGACAACGGTACCGTACAGCCGCTGGACGTGAAAGTCGGCGATATCGTTATTTTCAACGATGGCTACGGTGTTAAATCTGAGAAGATCGACAATGAAGAAGTGTTGATCATGTCTGAAAGTGACATCCTGGCAATTGTTGAAGCCTAATCCGCGAACGACACTGAACATACGAATTTAAGGGAAAGAGAAAATGGCAGCTAAAGACGTAAAATTCGGTAACGACGCTCGTGTGAAAATGCTGCGCGGCGTAAACGTACTGGCAGATGCAGTGAAAGTTACCCTCGGTCCAAAAGGCCGTAACGTAGTTCTGGATAAATCTTTCGGTGCACCGACCATCACTAAAGATGGTGTTTCCGTAGCACGTGAAATCGAACTGGAAGACAAGTTCGAAAACATGGGTGCGCAGATGGTGAAAGAAGTTGCCTCTAAAGCGAATGACGCTGCAGGCGACGGTACCACCACCGCAACCGTACTGGCTCAGTCCATCATTACTGAAGGTCTGAAAGCTGTTGCTGCGGGTATGAACCCAATGGATCTGAAACGTGGTATCGACAAAGCTGTCGCTGCTGCCGTTGAAGAACTGAAAGCGCTGTCCGTACCGTGCTCTGACTCTAAAGCAATCGCTCAGGTTGGTACCATCTCCGCTAACTCCGACGAAACCGTAGGTAAACTGATCGCAGAAGCGATGGACAAAGTCGGTAAAGAAGGCGTGATCACCGTTGAAGACGGTACCGGTCTGCAGGACGAACTGGACGTGGTTGAAGGTATGCAGTTCGACCGTGGCTACCTGTCTCCTTACTTCATCAACAAGCCGGAAACTGGCGCTGTTGAACTGGAAAGCCCGTTCATCCTGCTGGCTGATAAGAAAATCTCCAACATCCGCGAAATGCTGCCGGTTCTGGAAGCTGTCGCGAAAGCAGGCAAACCGCTGCTGATCATCGCAGAAGATGTTGAAGGCGAAGCGCTGGCAACTCTGGTTGTTAACACCATGCGCGGTATCGTGAAAGTGGCTGCTGTTAAAGCACCTGGCTTCGGCGATCGTCGTAAAGCGATGCTGCAGGATATCGCTACCCTGACCGGTGGTACCGTTATCTCTGAAGAGATCGGTATGGAACTGGAAAAAGCCACTCTGGAAGATCTGGGTCAGGCAAAACGCGTTGTTATCAACAAAGACACCACCACCATCATTGATGGCGTGGGCGATGAAGCGGCAATCCAGGGTCGTGTGACTCAGATTCGTCAGCAGATCGAAGAAGCTACTTCAGACTACGACCGTGAAAAACTGCAGGAGCGCGTAGCGAAACTGGCAGGCGGCGTTGCGGTAATCAAAGTTGGTGCTGCGACTGAAGTTGAAATGAAAGAGAAGAAAGCCCGCGTTGAAGATGCCCTGCACGCAACCCGTGCTGCGGTAGAAGAAGGCGTGGTTGCTGGTGGTGGTGTTGCGCTGATTCGCGTAGCGTCCAAAATTGCCGGCCTGAAAGGTCAGAACGAAGACCAGAACGTCGGTATCAAAGTTGCGCTGCGCGCAATGGAAGCTCCGCTGCGTCAAATCGTTCTGAACTGCGGCGAAGAGCCGTCTGTAGTGGCTAACACCGTGAAAGCGGGTGACGGTAACTACGGTTACAACGCTGCAACTGAAGAATACGGCAACATGATCGACATGGGTATCCTGGATCCAACCAAAGTAACGCGTTCTGCTCTGCAGTATGCAGCTTCTGTTGCGGGTCTGATGATCACCACCGAGTGCATGGTTACCGATCTGCCGAAAGGCGATGCGCCTGACTTAGGTGCTGCTGGTGGAATGGGCGGCATGGGTGGAATGGGCGGCATGATGTAATTTAATCTTCATACTTCAAGCCGCAGGTTCGTTGGCTGCGTTCGTTCACCCCTGTCACTTACTTGTGTAAGCTCCTGGGGTTCATGAACTTGCCGCCTGTCTGCAACTTGAATTATTTGATTAAATACGCCTCTCGCGAAAAATGAGAAACCCCCGGGCAGAAATGTCTGGGGGTTTTTCTTTTGGTCATCTTTTTAGTATATGATTCAGCTACGGACATAACGTCCAACTAATTGATTATGGGGAATGACATGCACGTGAAATATTTAGCAGGGATCGTTGGTGCCGCGCTACTGATGGCGGGTTGTAGCTCCAGCAACGAACTGAGTTCAGCCGGACAAAACGTACGTTTTGTCGAAGACAAGCCAGGCGCAGAGTGCCAGCTGATTGGCACTGCAACCGGTACGCAGAGCAACTGGCTTTCTGGTCAGCATGGCGAAGAGGGTGGGTCTATGCGTGGCGCAGCGAACGATCTGCGTAACCAGGCCGCAGCAATGGGGGGTAACGTAATTTATGGCGTCAGCAGCCCATCACAGGGAATGCTGTCCAGTTTTGTTCCTACCGCCAGTGAGATGAATGGTCAGGTTTATAAGTGCCCAAACTGATAAAAGCTGTTGATGCCGGATGGCGACGCTAAAGCGTCTTATCCGGCCTACGGTATAAATGATCGTAGGCCTGATAAGCGCAGCGCCATCAGGCATTCTGAGCTTTATGCGCAGACTGAACGCGTAAATGATGTAGCGCGCGCAAACACTGATCCTGATTGAGCTTTTGGGTTTTATCTCCCGTCAACGTTTTGACAAACACCTGGCACGGGACACCGGCAAGTTTTTTCAGTCGTGGGCTGAAGTCCAGAAGGCGTCGGGTAATGGCCTCAGCTTCTTTACTGCCGGAAAGGGCGCGAGTTTTCACTACTGAGCCACAGAATTGAGCTTTACCCTTTTCATCCTTATAGCGGTAGATAATCGCCAGGTAATGGTTAAACAGGTTATGTTTCCATTCTGGTTGTGTATATGAATCATATTCAAGATTATCGTTTTGCTGGCAGTCAACATCGTACAGCGGCAGGAAATCCAGCAGCGATGTTATTCTTAGCGCTAATTCCTGCATGCCAGCATTTTTTATTGCATGAATGATTGCATAGGCTAATACCTGGATCTGCAGTTCATTAATCAGTAATTCGTGGATTTGTCCGTTATGCAGTGTCAGAGAAAATGCTAAGCTTTCTCCTTTATCATCCACTAACACCAGAGAATTGATGCGACGGTTTATATCCGCATTTTTTAACTCATCTTCCTGAATTAAAGGGATATTCTCGTGCATCTTTTTACTGGCTTTGTCGCGTTCTTTTTCATATCGCAAACGCGCTTCTTCGCTAAGCTGGTGCTTCGCATGGAGTCTGCTCTCCAGAGCGATAAGCAGATCTCTTAGCCCCAACGGTGAGAGGAAAAACAGTGACTCTTTATTTCTTGGTTCTTTGATCTTGAGTGCCAGAGCAATAAATTCATTCTTCTGACGAATAACACCGGTATTAATACCCTTAATACTAATAGCCATCCAGGGTTCTCCCTAACCATATATTTATTGGGGATTTATATTTTTATTAATTTATAAATTTTGCAAATGAGTTGTTGCACAGTACCAGTTAAAATAGCACATATTAAAAGTGCGACTCCACCTGCACGGATATTAAATACTCGGGATTGGTAGTGAGTGTCCATAATCGGACACTCAATAATCATTATTGCTGGCGTAATTGCAGATCCAACGGCGTTTTACTGGGTTCTCCGCCAATTTCTCGCGCCAGTTTAGGGACCATATAACCGGAAACCAGCGTCAGCAGTTCACGCACAATCTGACGTGCTTCGTCGTCGCTGACCATAAAGTGGGCGGCACCCTGCACTTTATCCAGTACGTGCAGGTAATAGGGCATAACACCCGCATCAAACAGTGCGTTACTAAGGTCGGCCAGGGTTTGGGCGTTATCGTTAACACCCCGTAGCAATACGCTTTGATTGAGTAGCGTGACGCCTGCTTTGCGCAGTCTGAGCATCGCCTGACGAAACGTCTCATCAACTTCATTGGCATGGTTAATATGATTGACCAGCAGAATTTGCAATGAAGAGTGAGCAAAACGCTCGGTCAGCCCTTCGGTAATGCGCGTAGGGATCACAATCGGTAAACGGCTGTGAATGCGCAGACGCTTAATGTGTGGAATGGTTTCCAGTTGCGTGAGCAGCCAGTCCAGTTCGTGATCCTTGGCCATCAACGGATCGCCGCCGGAGAAGATTACCTCATCTAACTCAGGATGGGCAGTAATGTAGTCCAGAGCGACCTGCCAGTTGCGCTTGTTGCCCTGATTTTCGGCGTACGGGAAGTGTCGGCGGAAGCAATAACGACAATTTACCGCGCAGCCGCCTTTGACCAGCAGCAGCGCCCGGTTGCGATATTTATGCAGCAGGCCAGGAACCACACTGTGTTGTTCCTCCAGCGGATCGGTCGAGTAGCCTGGCGCCGCAACAAACTCTTCCTCGGCGGTAAGTACCTGACGCAGAAGCGGATCGTTCGGATTGCCTTTCTCCATGCGCGCAATAAACGCGCGTGGTACGCGCAGGGCGAAAAGTCGTCTCGCGTCGCGTCCGGCCAACAGTTTTTCATCTGCGTCTATATTCAAAAGATGCAGAAGTTCATCGGGATCGGTCACAACATCGGCAAGTTGCGATAACCAATCTTCTCTGGATGGGGTATTTAGGGTTACAATATGCGCCATTTTGTGGCTTAGCTACCAGTTAACAATTTTCAGAGGGCCTTATGGCAACGTACTATAGCAACGATTTTCGTGCTGGTCTTAAAATCATGTTGGACGGCGAACCGTATGCGGTTGAAGCCAGCGAATTCGTTAAACCAGGTAAAGGCCAGGCGTTTGCGCGCGTTAAGCTGCGTCGCCTGCTGACCGGTACTCGCGTAGAGAAAACCTTCAAGTCTACCGACTCTGCCGAAGGCGCAGATGTAGCCGACATGAACCTGACCTTCTTGTATAGCGACGGTGAATTCTGGCACTTCATGAACAACACCACTTTCGAACAGCTGGCTGCAGATGAAAAAGCGGTAGGCGATAACGCTAAATGGCTGCTGGACCAGGCTGAATGCATCGTGACCCTGTGGAACGGTCAGCCGATCTCCGTGACCCCGCCGAACTTCGTTGAGCTGGAAGTCATTGAAACCGACCCAGGTCTGAAAGGCGATACCGCTGGTACTGGCGGCAAACCGGCTACTCTGTCTACCGGCGCAGTCGTTAAAGTTCCGCTGTTCGTACAGATCGGCGAAGTGATCAAAGTGGATACTCGCTCAGGCGAATACGTTTCCCGCGTAAAATAAAACACTTATTTGATCTTGTGGCGCAGGTTGCTGCGCCATACTTTTTCCAGGGCAGGAATGATGAAACGTCTTCTCAGTCTTGTAATGCTAATCCTTTTCACCAGCACCCTACTGGCGGGCTGTAATACCGCGCGCGGCTTCGGTGAAGACATCAAACACCTCGGCAATTCAATCTCTCACGCCGCCAGTTAAACTTCTCACATAATCTGAAAAACGATTGTTTATCCATCACACTTCCGGATCTTGTCTATTATTAAGTAGCTATACACAAACAATATTGGCTAGAAAAGGAAGACGTTATGATTAAGAAGACAATTGCTGCGATCTTTTCTGTGTTGGTACTTTCTTCCGTATTAACCGCGTGTAATACCACGCGAGGCGTAGGGGAGGATATTTCTGACGGTGGTAACGCTATTTCTGGTGCAGCGACAAAAGCTCAGCAATAACGCTCAACGGTACGACGCCGGGTCGTACCGTTAACTCTCCTTATGCGGGAGCGAGAGAAACGGTGAGAAGCGGTTCCCCAGATGAAGCTTCATACGAATATTTCGTTTATAGGTATACACCGTTTTGCCATGAATGCTGAGCGTGGCGGCTATCGCATTGTTGCTCACACCATCCATCCACATTGACAATACTTTCTCCTCCTGCGGTGTCAGCAGTGGCGTCGGGTTTTCGGCTAATGCTAATGTGGGGCGATCTTGTAGCGCTTCCTGAATCGTGTGTGTGAGTGTGTTTAGCGAGGTGTGTTTGGTTAATACCGAATGAGCGATGGCTTGAGAAGTCGGGATGGATGTGTGCTGTCTGTCCGCTGATTGCAGTAAAATCAACGGGATGACGCCACAGCTCATGAAAAAGGGCTTAACTGGCGGAGTGGAATGCGCCTCGCTAATAAAACTGTATAAATCCGCAATGACCAGATGTGGTTTCCACTGCAAAATATGCTCTTTTGCCAACAGAAGATTATTAATTCCTGATACCAGAAATGAGGAGCTGAACCTGCCAGAATGATTAAGCAAGGCCTCAATCCCTGTGCGGGTAAAGTGGCATCGGTCAATCACTAAAATTTTAAGCATAAACTTTTCGCATTCAGAAGAGGGGCAATCGACTTTCTGATTTCAGAAAGCCCTTCATCATAGAGAACTCCGATGAGTGCCAAATGCGGGAACTACGCCGCTAATTATGCTTAATTCTTGCTTTTAACAGACGGTGAATAAAAAGGTTGAAATTCATTTTCTGTCGGGCAAAAATGCCATTTCATACACCAGCTTTGCAGGACGACCTGCAAACGCTTCTTTCACCGGGGACGGCCCCATTGTTCTGGAGCCTCATATGTCCTGGATCATTTTATTAATTGCCGGTTTGCTCGAAGTTGTTTGGGCGATTGGCCTGAAATACACCCACGGCTTCACTCGTCTGACGCCAAGCATTATCACCATTGTCGCGATGATCGTCAGTATCGCCATGCTCTCCTGGGCGATGCGCACCTTGCCAGTTGGGACCGCCTATGCCGTCTGGACCGGTATTGGCGCCGTCGGGGCGGCCATTACCGGGATTCTGCTGTTGGGTGAATCTGCCAGCCCGGCGCGTTTGTTGAGTCTGGGGCTGATTGTGGCTGGCATTATTGGTCTGAAGCTGAGCACTCACTAAGCACCAGGCTGTTTCACCCAAATCAGTTTATTGACGTCAAACCCTTCCCGGGTCGCGATAGCCAACATTTGCTGCTTCATTTCATCTGAAATGGTGGGGGTCCGTGAAAGGATCCACAGGTAATCGCGATCCGGACCACACACCAGCGCGTGGCGATATTCCCGGTCGAGCGCAATCACGTTATACCCACCATAGAAGGGGCCGAAGAATGATACCTTGAGCGCCGCCCGATTTGGGTCGCCGGTGAAATAGGCTTTACCCTCCGTTTTTTGCCACATCCCTCTGTCCGGGTTATAGCCCTTATTGATCACGTTGATACCGCCGTCGTCGCGCAAGCTATACGTTGCGGTCACTTTTTCCAGTCCACGTTCGAAGCGATGGTCTAAACGTGCAATTTCATACCAGGTACCAAGATAGCGTTTGGCGTCAAAGTTATTCACAACGGTAACGCCTTTTGGCGGTGTAGGGGAACTGCAGGCGACAACCAGAAATGCAGCGGTAACTGCAGCAACGACGGGCAGAATGCGCATAAGATTTTCCTTACTGTTTTTTTGTTAAGTGTAGATGACAGCAGGAAAAGAAGAGGAAGAAACGAGGTCCGCTATAGCGGACCTCATCGTCAGTTACTGCAATTTTTCAAGAATGCGCCAGGCGGCCTCGACGCGAGCAGGGTTTGGGTAGCTTTTGTTTGCCAGCATCACGATGCCGAGATTTTTTTCCGGAACGAACGCAACGTAGCTGCCAAATCCGCCAGTGGAGCCGGTTTTGTGCACCCATGAGGCTTTCACTGCAGGAGCGGGCGGATTGACCTCAACGGCGGGAAGCGCCGCTAACGCGACTTTACTGTCGCTACCGTTGATTATCGAGTCGGCATTCACCGGCCAGTTCAGCATCTCCCAACCTAATCCCTGGTACATATCGCCAATATGCCAGTAACGAGCCTGCGCAATTTCAATTCCCTGTCGGAGCGTTTTCTCCTGCACCTGGCTGGCGTCCATGTTGGCCTGAATCCAACGAGTCATATCGACAAGGCTGGATTTCACCCCGTAGGCTTCGGCATCAAGCTGGCCCGGAGATACGTGTACGGGCTTCCCTTCGCGATAACCCCAGGCATAATCCTTTTGTTCGCTCTGTGGAACCGTAATCCAGGTATGCGCCAGTTTTAATGGTTGCAGGACGCGTTTGGTCATCGCCTCTTCATAGCCCATTCCTGAAGGTTTCACCGCCAGTGCGCCAAACAGACCAATACTGGAATTAGCATACAGGCGTTTAGCACCCGGGGCCCATTGCGGCTGCCAGTTTTGATAAAAGCGCAGTAATGCCGCTTTATCTGTAACGTCGTCAGGTACCTGAAGCGGCAGACCACCCGCCGTATAGGTGGCCAGATGCAGCAGGCTGATACCCTGCCATTGTTTGCCAGTTAATTCGGGCCAGTATTGGGTGACCGGATCGCTGAGCTTAATTTCACCACGGGCGATAGCATCGCCGCCCAGCACACCGTTAAACGTCTTACTTACCGATCCAAGCTCAAACAGCGTTTGCCGGGTGACGGGGCGGTCATTGGCGATATCGGCTTTCCCCCAGGTAAAGTAATAGGGTTTTCCCTGGTAGATAATTGCTACGGCCATACCCGGAATAGCCTGTTCTTGCATCAGCGGTGTGATGGTACGGTTTACGATATCGGCAATCTGTTGTTCTGTTTTTGCGGCGGCAAACGTAGAGAAAGAGGCTGTCAGCAGCAACGCGCAGCATAACGATTTTTTCATCATGAAATCAGTTCCGTAATAAAAAGCGAAAGGGTGTCCGGGCCCGTCAGACGCAATCAGTTTGTTTGATTTGCAGTGTGTTGACAAACGGTTAAATTTAGCAGCAGATATAAGTTTTTCTAACAGGCCGGATGATGACGCGTAGCTATATCCCTCTTAACTCACTGCGAGCTTTTGAAGCCGCGGCCAGACACCTCAGCTTTACCCGCGCTGCGATTGAGCTCAACGTGACGCATTCTGCCATCAGCCAGCATGTCAAAGCGCTGGAACAGCAGCTAAATTGTCAGCTGTTTGTGCGCGGCTCCCGTGGGTTAATGCTGACGACAGAAGGGGAAAGTCTGTTACCTGTACTTAATGATTCTTTCGATCGTATGGCGGGGATGCTGGATCGTTTTGCTACTAAAAAAACCCAGGAAAAACTTAAAATCGGAGTGGTGGGGACCTTTGCGGTCGGTTGTCTTTTTCCTCTGCTCAGCGACTTTAAGCGTAGTTATCCGCATATTGATTTGCATATTTCCACCCACAATAACCGCGTAGATCCCGCCGCCGAGGGACTGGACTATACCATTCGCTACGGAGGAGGTGCCTGGCACGATACCGATGCACAATATTTGTGTAGCGCGCTGATGTCCCCGCTTTGCTCGCCAGAATTAGCCGCACAGATCAAGGTACCTGCAGACCTCCTGAAATTCCCGTTATTACGCTCTTATCGGCGAGATGAGTGGACGCTTTGGATGCAGGCCGCTGGAGAAGCGCCTCCGTCACCGACGCACAACGTGGTAGTGTTTGATTCGTCCGTCACAATGCTGGAGGCCGCGCAGGCTGGGATCGGGGTGGCGATTGCCCCGGTAAGAATGTTCACTCATCTGCTTGGTAGTGAACGTATCGTTCAACCGTTTCTAACGCAGATTGATCTGGGGAGCTATTGGATAACGCGTTTGCAATCCCGACCGGAGACATCTGCAATGCGTGAGTTTTCCCGTTGGTTGGCTGGGGCTCTGCACAAATAAAAAGGCCCGCCAATGGCGGGCCTGATAGTTAACGCATGCAATTAGATGGTCAGGATACCAATGGCCGTTACAACGGTCAGGATAGCTGCCAGTCCGTAGAATACCCATTTGCCAGCAGGCACGTGGATTTTCAGGTCATGCATCGCGTGATGCATACGGTGTAAACCGCACCACAGCGGCAGGACGATCATCAGGAACAGGAATGCGCGACCGATAAAGCTCTGAGCGAATGCCAGGACGCGTTCATAGCTGAAGGCATCAGGAACAAAGCCCAGCGGCAGCATAATGCCTACCAGCAGAATCATCACCGGCGCAATGATTGCGCTCCACATACCGCCTGCACCAAACAGGCCCCAGAATACGGGTTCGTCAGAGCGTTTTGGATTTGGATTAATCATTCCGGACTCCTTACCAGAACAGGGCAACAAACAGTATTACTACTGTCGCAACCACAGTAACCGCCCAAAGCCCTTTGATGATTGGCTCTGGCCCCATTTTTTCGTCTTTTACGATGATGTTGGCCGCTTTCGGCGCCAGCTCAAACCAGGTCTTGGTATGCAGCAGCGCGGCTGCCAGGGCGATGATGTTAAGGATCACCACCACCGGGTTCTGCAGGAACCCGACAAAGCCAGCCCAGGATTCCACACCGTGCTTAAGCGCAAACAGGCCGAAGATCAGTTCAATACTGAACCAGACAGCCGGAACGGCTGTGCCTTCACGCAGCATGTAAAAGCGATAAAACGGCAGTTTCTTCCACCAGGTGGACGTCATTGGCCGCACATAGGCGTTGCGTTTAGTCGTCATGTTGCACTCCTTAGCGTGGTTTCAGGGTTGCGATAAGAAAGTCTTTTGAACTTTCAACTTTACCCTGCTGAATGGCCGCAGCCGGATCGACGTGTTTCGGGCAGACTTCGGAGCAGTAGCCCACGAAAGTACAACTCCAGACGCCGTTCGGGCTATTCAATTGAGCCATACGCTCTTTCTTACCGTGGTCGCGGCTATCTTCGTTGTAACGATGCGCCAGCGTAATCGCAGCCGGTCCAATGAACTCAGGGTTCAGGCCGAACTGCGGGCACGCGGCGTAGCACAGACCACAGTTGATGCAACCGGAGAACTGATGATACTTCGCCATCTGCGCCGGAGTCTGGGTGTTTGGACCCTGATCCGGTGTACGCGGGTTACCGATGATGTACGGTTTGATCGCTTCCAGGCTTTCGATAAAGTGCGTCATATCGACGACCAGATCGCGCTCAATCGGGAAGTTGCCCAGCGCTTCGACCTTCATACCGTTGGTGTAATCACGCAGGAAGGTTTTGCACGCCAGCTTCGGCACGTTGTTGACCATCATGCCGCAGGAGCCGCAGATTGCCATACGGCAGGACCAGCGATAGCTCAGGTCCGGCGCCAGGTTATCCTTGATGTAGCCCAACGCATCGAGCAGAGACGTGGTTTCATCGTAAGGAACTTCGTAGAAAGCACTGTGCGGCGCGGTATCGGTTTCCGGGTTATAGCGCACCACCTCAACTTTCAGGTTTTTCATCTCAGCCATTCGCCTTCTCCTTCTTATCGGCTGCTTCCGCTTCGCCACCGTAAACACGTTTAGCCGGTGGCAGAGTGGTGATTTTCACGTCGCTGTATTCCAGGCGAGTCGTGCCGTCAGCATCGCGGAAGGCGAGGGTGTGTTTGAGGAAGTTCACGTCGTCACGCTCGGTGCAGCCTTCATCCAGACGCTGATGCGCGCCGCGGGATTCTTTACGCGCCAGAGCGGAGTGCGCCATACATTCAGCAACGTTCAGACCGTGACCCAGTTCGATGGTGTACAGCAGGTCGGTGTTGAAGACGCTGGAGGTATCAGTGATACGCACGCGCTTGAAGCGCTCCTGCAGCTCAGCCAGCTTATCAACGGTTTTCTGCATGAGTTCCGGCGTACGGTAGATACCGCAACCTTCTTCCATGGAGATCCCCATTTCGTCACGGATCTTAGACCAGTTTTCGTTACCTTCCTGGTTAACCAGATCTTTCAGACGTTTTTCAATACCGGCAACCTGTGCATCAAGCGCGGCACTGTTTGCAGCGCCAGCCGTTGCAGCACGTTCCGCAGCCTGTTCGCCGGCCATACGACCGAAGACCACCAGTTCCGCCAGGGAGTTAGAGCCCAGACGGTTAGCGCCATGCAGACCAACAGAGGAACATTCGCCGACAGCGAACAGACCTTTAATGCGGGTTTCACAGTGCTGATCGGTTTCGATACCGCCCATGGTGTAGTGCGCGGTCGGACGTACCGGGATCGGTTCTTTAACCGGATCGACACCCACGTAGGCTTTCGCCAGTTCGCAGATGAACGGTAAACGTTCGAGCAGTTTTTTCTCGCCGAGGTGACGCAGGTCGAGGTGAACCACATCGCCACGCGGAGTGGAAATGGTGTTGCCTTTGCGCCATTCGTGCCAGAAAGCCTGAGAAACTTTGTCGCGCGGACCGAGTTCCATATATTTGTTTTTCGGCTCGCCCAGTGGGGTTTCCGGACCCATGCCGTAGTCTTGCAGATAACGGTAGCCATTTTTGTTGACCAGAATACCGCCTTCACCACGGCAGCCTTCAGTCATCAGGATACCGGAGCCTGGCAGACCCGTCGGGTGATACTGAACGAATTCCATATCACGCAGCGGAACGCCGTGGCTCAGCGCCATGCCCATACCGTCGCCGGTTACGATGCCGCCGTTGGTGTTGTAACGGTAAACGCGACCTGCGCCGCCCGTTGCCATTACCACTGCGTTAGCGCGGATCTGCACCAGCGTGCCTTCCATCATGTTCATCGCGACGACGCCGCGAGCATGGCCATCGTCAACCAGGATATCGAGAACGAAGTGTTCGTCAAAGCGCTGAATCTGTGGGAACTGCAAAGACGTTTGGAACAGCGTATGCAGCATGTGGAAGCCGGTTTTATCCGCGGCAAACCAGGTACGCTCGATTTTCATGCCGCCGAAGCGACGTACGTTGACGCTACCGTCTTCACGACGGCTCCATGGGCAGCCCCATTGTTCGAGTTGCGTCATTTCAGTTGGGCAGTGGTGGACAAAGTAATCCACGACATCCTGCTCACATAGCCAGTCTCCGCCTGCTACCGTATCGTGAAAATGGTAGTCAAAGCTGTCATGATCCTGCGCGACAGCAGCAGAGCCGCCTTCGGCAGCAACGGTATGGCTGCGCATTGGGTACACTTTTGAGATCAGTGCGATTTTAGCGTTGGGATTTGCTTGTGCGGCAGCAATTGCAGCACGTAATCCCGCGCCACCGGCGCCTATAATGGCAAGATCGGCTTGAAAGGTTTGCACGACATTCCTCCAGATTGTTGTTATTTCATCCCCGCCTGAACTCAGATGCTTCATCGGCTTCAAACAGGTTATGAACGCGTTTCCACTGCTCCTTTATAGGTACAATAGTATAGTCTTAGGGATGTGCGGGAAATTTGACGTGTTCGATTTTTTTAGCGTGTCAAAGGGGGGAATTATCATTGAATTTGATTAATTTAATTACTAAACCACCCAATGTCGCTTTTTTTACCCGATTGCCAGTGCTGATTACTACCGCGGGAAATTTGTCTCGTTAGCGCGATACGAGTAGACTTCGTGCCCTTGTCTTAAATCGGAGAAACAACCATGAGCGAAACGGCAACCTGGCAGCCGAGCGCGTCCATCCCCAATCTGTTAAAACGTGCAGCAATTATAGCGGAGATTCGCCGCTTTTTTGCCGATCGTGGCGTGCTTGAGGTTGAGACCCCTTGTATGAGTCAGGCAACGGTAACGGACATCCATCTGTTCCCGTTCGAAACACGTTTCGTCGGCCCTGGACATTCCCAGGGAATGAATCTCTATTTAATGACCAGTCCGGAATATCACATGAAGCGCCTGCTGGTGGCAGGATGTGGTCCGGTATATCAACTGTGCCGCAGCTTTCGCAATGAAGAGATGGGACGTCATCATAACCCTGAGTTCACCATGCTCGAGTGGTATCGTCCCCACTACGATATGTATCGCCTGATGAATGAAGTGGATGATTTGCTCCAGCAGGTGCTGGACTGCTCTCCGGCGGAAAGCCTTTCTTATCAGCAGGCCTTTCAGCGCCATCTGGAGATAGATCCACTATCAGCAGACAAAACCCAACTGCGGGAAGTAGCGGCTAAGCTGGATCTCAGCAATATCGCCGATACTGAAGAAGATCGGGATACGTTGCTGCAACTGCTGTTCACGATGGGCGTTGAGCCGCATATCGGCAAAGACAAACCGACGTTTGTGTATCATTTCCCCGCCAGCCAGGCATCATTGGCGCAAATCAGTACCGAAGATCACCGCGTGGCTGAGCGTTTCGAGGTGTATTACAAAGGTATTGAGCTGGCGAATGGTTTCCATGAGTTGACCGACGCGCGCGAGCAGCAGCAACGGTTTGAACAGGATAACCGCAAACGTGCCGCGCGTGGCCTGCCACAGCAACCTATCGATACCAACCTGCTTGAAGCGTTAAAAGTGGGCATGCCGGATTGCTCTGGCGTGGCGCTCGGCGTTGACCGTCTGGTGATGCTGGCTCTGGGCGCGGAAAGCCTGGCTGAGGTTATCGCATTTACCGTCGATCGCGCGTAATTTACGCTCTCTCCATACAAAGTGGCGGATAAACAGCCACTTTGTAGCATATTTTTTCATTTACCCTCTAATAGCCACAATTTACATCTGGATGTTTGATATCTTTCAGGTATCAATTCTGTGTTAATTTTTTATCGCTGAACTCCGCAATGAGAGCAGTGCCAATCGGTGAGCGGCGTTTGTGAAACGCTTGCCAGAGTAAGGGATGGTTTAATGACCCAAACAATAAAAAAGATGAGCCTGATTGGTCTCATCCTTATGATATTTACGTCTGTTTTTGGTTTTGCTAACAGCCCCTCCGCGTTCTATTTAATGGGGTACAGCGCGATTCCATGGTATATATTTTCCGCATTATTATTTTTTATTCCATTTGCTTTAATGATGGCGGAAATGGGTTCCGCCTATCGGAAAGAAGAGGGTGGAATCTATTCGTGGATGAATAATAGCGTTGGGCCACGTTATGCGTTTATCGGCACGTTTATGTGGTTTTCTTCCTATGTGATATGGATGGTCAGCACGGCGGCAAAGGTCTGGGTACCTTTTTCGACCTTCTTATTTGGCGCAGACATGACGCAGCACTGGCGTTTTGCGGGGCTTGAGCCTACGCAGGTTGTCGGGCTGCTCGCCGTCGGCTGGATGATTCTGGTGACCTGCGTGGCCTCACGGGGGATTAATAAGATTGCCCGTATTACGGCTGTAGGTGGAATTGCCGTAATGTGTCTTAATTTAGTTTTGTTGTTAGTGAGTGTCGCTATTTTGTTATTAACGGGTGGCCACTTTGCGCAGGATATTAATTTTATCTCCTCGCCTAATCCGGGATATCAGTCCGGTCTGGCAATGTTGTCATTTGTTGTATTTGCTATTTTTGCTTACGGCGGAATTGAGGCCGTGGGTGGACTGGTAGATAAAACAGAAAAGCCAGAAAAGAACTTCGCGAAAGGGATTGTCTTTGCCGCTATTGTCATTTCTGTCGGTTATTCACTGGCGATATTTTTATGGGGCGTTAGCACCAACTGGCAACAGGTATTAAGTGATGGCTCGGTCAACCTCGGCAACATTACCTATATCCTAATGAAAAGCCTCGGGATGACGTTGGGTAATGCGCTGCACCTTTCCCCGGAAAGCGCGATGGCGTTGGGGGTATGGTTCGCGCGTATCACCGGTCTTTCTATGTTCCTCGCCTATACTGGCGCTTTTTTCACGCTCAGCTACTCGCCGCTGAAAGCGATTATTCAGGGAACGCCGAAGGCATTGTGGCCCGCGCCGATGACCAGGCTGAATGCGGTGGGGATGCCGACGACGGCAATGTGGTTGCAGTGTTTACTGGTGAGCCTGTTTATCCTGCTGGTTTCGTTTGGCGGCGACACGGCCTCAGCGTTTTATAACAAACTGACCCTGATGGCGAACGTCTCAATGACGCTGCCGTATCTGTTCCTTGCGCTGGCTTTCCCATTCTTTAAAGCGCGTACGGACCTGGAAAGGCCGTTTGTGATTTTTAAAACGCGGGCGGCGACGTTACTGACAACAGGCGTGGTGGTATTGGTGGTGACGTTTGCCAACGTGTTCACCATCATCCAGCCGGTGATTGAAGCCGGGGACTGGAACAGCGCATTGTGGATGACCGGCGGCCCGATCTTCTTCTCGCTGCTGGCGATGGCGATTTATCAGAACTATAGCCGTCGCATGGCCAACGAACCTGAGTGGGCGGTGGAGTAACCGTCCTGGCGTATCCGGCCTACAAAGAAGCATTTTCGTAGGCCGGATAAGACCCAACGGGTCGCCATCCGGCATTTCTTGCCTGAATCATGCGCTACAAACTTCCTGCCGGGCGGCTGGCTCTGCCCGCAGAACTTAACGTTCTTCCCGTTTGTTTACCGCCAAGGCTCTCCAGACGCATCTGGAACGGCGGGAATGGCATATCAATACCGTGTTCGCGGAAGCCTGCCAGAATCAGCTGGTGGATCTCATGGCGCAGCGGCATACGGTGTCCCATCTCTGCGGCATAAATACGCAGTTCGAAGATTTGAATCCCCTGCTGCAGATCTACCAGAAAGACTTCTGGCGCCGGGTTATCGATAACCAGCGAACAGCGCTGCGCGGCAGTCAGCAAAATCTGCGTGACCTCCTCGCTGTTAGCCTCTGACGGCGCCGGGATAGTTAACACCACACGGGTGACCGAATCTGACAACGACCAGTTGATAAACTGCTCGGTGATAAAGGCCTTATTGGGCACGATGATCTCTTTGCGGTCCCAGTCGCTGATGGTGGTGGCGCGAGTGTTAATCTTCGTCACGCTACCGGTAAGATCGCGAATGGTCACCGTGTCGCCAATGCGAATCGGTTTCTCAAACAGGATAATCAGGCCGGAAATAAAGTTGGCGAAGATTTCCTGCAAACCAAAGCCCAGACCAACACCGAGAGCAGCCACCAGCCATTGCAGTTTGGACCACTCAATGCCGATCATCGAGAAGCCAACCAGACCGCCAATCAGCATCAGCAAATACTTGGTAATGGTGGTAATGGCGTAACCGGTGCCGGGGGTTAAATCCAGATGTTGCAGCAGCGCCAGCTCCAGCAACGCGGGGAGGTTGCGCACTAACTGGGTGGTGATGATAAATACCAGTATCGCGATGAGCACCGCGCCCAGCGTGATCGGCTCTAAGCTTTCCACGCCTTGCACCGTAGAGGTGACATCCCACAACGAGATGTTTTCCAGGAAGCCAAATGCGGAATGAATTTCCGACCACAGCACAATGACTGAAAGCAGGGCGATAAGCATCAAAATAGAGCGCACCAGACGCAGCGATTGTGCGCTGATCGCGTCGAGATCCACTTCGCTTTCATCAACGTCAATCGCGCCTTCAAGACTGGTGGAGTGCGGCGGTTCTTCTTCACCTCGCGCACGTTGCGCCAGCATTTCGGCGCGTCGATGCTTGGCGCGGTCGAACGCCAGACGGCGGCGTTGGATCAGCATCCAGCGGCGGATGACGTGATACACCACCAGTAACAAGAACCAGATAGCCACGGACGTTTCCAGACGCGCCAGCAAAGCTTGCGATGTGGCGAGATAGCCCACTGCGGCCGCGAGGATGGCAATCAGCGGCGCGCCCATCAGCATATTCCATAGCATGCTGTTGACCATGTTATCGCTGTTGCCCTCTTTATCGAGATACAGCGGTATTCCGGCGCGCTTCAGGCTCAGAGTCACGACCGCCAGTGCGCCGCAAATCAGGATGAAGCACAAGCGTCCCAATGAGGCGGAGAATTCCCGGTCATTGAGGTTATCAAACATAATTACCGCCATGATCAGCGGGACAATCAGTCCGATGCTCATCAGGTAATAGTGCATAGCCTTCGCGACGCGATTACGCGGCCAGCCAAAGTGGGCAATGAACAGACCGTTAGGGCGTGCAAAGGTGGCGCAAATCATCACCGCCCATAGCATGGGCACCGTGGCGGTTACGCCATCGCCGATAGCGACGGCCAACGGATAAGGCCAGGCTTCCTGCAAACCGTAACCCAGGGTGGCCCACAGTACCGGTAGCGGCGAGGCGACGAGTATTGACCAGAATACCGTGCGTATCGTCAGCCAGAAGTGGTCCTGGGTCACCTTACCCACCCGCGCGGACGAGCGTTCAAGAAAACGGGTAAAGTGTTTGCGAGAATAGAGGCTAAATCCAACCAGTACCAACGCACCGAACAGCGGTAGTAGCGTTTCTTTGCTGGTCAGCATCATGATGCTGGCTTTACCTAACTGATTAAAGGTATCTAATGAGATCAGACGCCGCAGATCCTGAACAATGTCGACAGGCCATGAGAGGGAGATAGGGCTGACGTCAGACGTCCAGAACAGATAGCGGTGCGTCGCTTCGTTGACCTCTTTTAGCGCATCTTCCAGTTGGCTATTGGAGACTTTTAGCTTGGTCAGCTCAAGGATCAGCGTATCGCCACCCTGTAACAGAGAGTTCAGCAATTCACGCTGAGTGCGCAACTGGGCGTTGAGGATGCTGCTCTGTTCCGCGGTCAGCGGTTGCCCATCGGCCTGATGGATCTGGCGTAGTTGCGGCTGTTTATTGAGGAGATCTTCATAGCGCATACGATGCACACGTAGCTGCGCCATTTCAGTATCTAACTGCTGAGGTTTGGGCATTTCGGGCAGACGAGACACCTGCGCGCGTAGCGCTTCCCCCAGCATATTCGAGACCCCAAGCCACTGGGATTGTTCGCGCAGCGTATTCAACGCCTGACGCACCTGCAGCGTTTGGCTGGTGGCCTGACGCTGTTGCGACGCGACCAGATCCATACGCTGCGCCTGCTGGTTTAAGGCCTGGGACAGTTCGCGGTTAACCTTGAACTGGTCAACAATGCCTTCGGGCAATCCCGCACTGTTTTCCGCCAGCAGTTCGGTACTCTCCAGCGCTCGCTCAGCTTCACGCTGCCGCTGGCTGTTGAGTTGATTACGTAATGCCTGCAGATAGGCGTCGAGCTGTTGGCTCTGTTTTTCCGCCAGTTCTGAGCGCATACGCGCCAGTTCCTGACGGTTGTTGGCGGAAAGCTGCGCCAGCTCCAGTTCATCGACCAGGGCTTTGAGTTTGGCGGACTCAGCCTGCATCGCCTGATTCTGCGCGGGATTGGCGTTGGCGGTACCAATACGCCGCTCAAGCTCATTTAGTTGGCGGCGGGCATCGGTTTGCTGTTGAGGAAGCTGACTTAACGAGTCGGCGATTTCCCGGGCGCGATCCTGCTCCTGCTGGGCCTGACGACTCTTTTCCAGCAACTGACTGCTGACCTGGAGGATCTCCTGGTTTAACGCATCAGTTGTCAGTCCGGTTGGTACGTTGCGCGGTTCGTCACGCAGATTGCTAAGCTGTGCGCGTAGCGTTGCGGAGAGCTTGGGGAAGTTATCAATAACCTGCTGGTATTGCGCGGCGCGCTCGAGAGAGCCTTTCCGCTCCTCAAGGGCATTCAGCGCGGACTGGAGCGCCTCGACGGTTTCTGGCTGAGCGGGTTTCGCCGCCTTGGCCTGCTCCAGTTCCTGGGTGAGTTGTTTGGCGTCGGGGGCCGTCGCAGCGTACGCCCCCAGGCTGAGGCACCAGGCCATCAGAAAAGTGATAATCAGGCGCACAGCAGCGATTCCTATGTTTAAGTTTCGTCTTTTTTGTCGTCAACCAGCGGGCTGGCGTCGTGTTCTGCTTCGATCTCTTCTTTCGGCAGCGGGGCAGGTTCTGCCTCTGGCGTCACGAAAGTCTCGGTTGAGATGGCCATTGGCTGACCGATTTTCGTGACTGAAAGGTCCTGCAATTGCTCAACCAGGTTAACTTTGCCCGGTGCGAACAGGTTGATGACGGTGGAACCGAGCTTAAAGCGGCCCATTTCCTGACCTTTCAGCAGTGCCACCGACCCTTCGCTTTCGCCTTCAGGCCAGGTCCAGCGTTTAATTACGCCTTCACGCGGTGGGGTAATGGTGCCAGCCCATACGGTTTCAATGCTGCCAACGATAGTCGCCCCGACCAGAATTTGCACCATCGGGCCAAACTCGGTATCAAACAGGCAAATAACGCGTTCGTTACGGGCAAACAGATTCGGTACGTTTTGCGCTGTCAGGATGTTTACAGAGAAGAGGTCGCCTGGCACGTACATCATTTCGCGCAGGATACCGTTACATGGCATATGTACCCGGTGGTAATCGCGTGGTGATAAGTAAGTGGTCACAAACGTACCGTTGCGGAATTTGTCCGCCATCTGATAGTTGCCGGCCAGCAGCGCTTCAAGCGTATAGCTGTGCCCTTTGGCCTGTAACAGCTTGTCTTCTTCGATGTTACCTAACTGATTGATCACGCCGTCGGCAGGCATGACCAGTACATTCGGATCGGTATTGATTGGACGAGCCTCGTCGCGCAGGGGACGAACAAAGAAGTCGTTAAAGGTGCGATAGCTGGCGGTATCCGGCTTTTGCGCCTCTTTCATATCGACCTTGTAATATTTCACGAACAGATCGATCACCAGTTTGGTCAGCCATCCCGCTCGTTTGCTCGCACCCCAGCCCGCCAGGCGAGTGAGCCATAGTTTCGGCAGAATGTATTGTAGCGAAAGCTTAAATGAGTTTAACAAGGTAGCCTCCAGGCCATAATTTGTTCCCGATCCGGCATATGGGCCGGATCCTGAAAAAGGGGGACGATTCTAGCGATGCTTAGCTTAGTTGTCAGTTGTCAGTATCAGAAAAGTTTTTACGCGTTTTTACCTGCGCCATGCTTTCCAGGATGCGGTGATAATTTTCAAACCGAGTTTCGGCTATTTCCCCTTTTTCTACAGCCTCACGGATAGCGCAGCCTGGATCGGCATCATGCTTGCAGTCGCGATATTTGCAATGACCCAGGTAGTCATGGAATTCGACAAAGCCATGGGTGATTTGTTCCGGTTCCAGATGCCACAGTCCGAACTCGCGTACGCCAGGGGAGTCGATAATGTCGCCGCCGTGCGGGAAGTGATACAGGCGAGAAGCGGTGGTGGTGTGCTGCCCAAGACCGGAGTTGTCGGAGACATCGTTGGTCAGGATCGCTTCCTGCAGGCCGAGAAGGTTATTGAGCAGGCTGGATTTACCTACACCCGACTGGCCGGCAAAAATGCTGATACGACCGGTTAACGCTTCTTCAAGCGGTTTCAGACCGTCTTTCGTGCGGCTTGATACCATCAATACGCGATAGCCAATGTTGCGATAGATATCCATCTGTTCGTTAACAAAGGCCATGCCTTCGGCATCCAGCAGATCGATCTTATTCAGTACGATAATCGGTTCGACGTGTAGCGTTTCGCAGGCAACCAGATAGCGGTCGATAATATTAAGTGACAGCTCCGGTAAGATGGCTGAGACAATAACGATCTGATCGATATTGGCGGCAATGGGTTTTACCCCATCGTAAAAGTCAGGACGTGTGAGCACCGAGGTACGTTCGTGAACCGCCTCAACGATGCCTTTGACATTTACCCCTTCTGCTGCCGCTTTACCTGGACGCCAGACTACGCGATCGCCGGTAACCAGCGAACGAATTGTGCGGCGGATGTTGCAGCGGTGAATATCACCGTCAGCAGACTCCACGTCGGCATGCATGCCAAAACGGCTGATAACGATGCCTTCAGCGGTTTCGCCAAACAGGTTGTCGTCGTAGTCTGGCTTCTCCGCGGACGTTTTAAGACGACGCTGGTGATTGGCGTTCACACGGCGCTGTTGGCCTTTGGAGAGTTTATTCTTACTCAATCGGACTGGCTCCTGGTCGCCCATGATGGGCAAAACATTTATGATACACGCAATTTTAGATGAATATAGTCACACTGAATGTGACGCTGAAGGGTGGAAAATAGCATGAGTGCCAATGAAAACAACCTGATTTGGATCGATCTGGAGATGACTGGTCTGGATCCCGAGCGCGATCGCATTATTGAAATCGCCACACTGGTGACGGATGCCAACTTAAATATTCTGGCTGAAGGACCGACGATTGCGGTACACCAGTCTGACGAACAACTGGCATTAATGGATGACTGGAACGTACGTACGCACACCGGGAGCGGGCTGGTGGAGCGCGTGAAGGCAAGCACCATGGGCGATCGCGAAGCAGAACTGGCTACGCTGGCATTTTTGCAAGAATGGGTTCCGGCAGGAAAATCACCTATCTGCGGCAACAGCATCGGGCAGGATCGTCGTTTCCTGTTTAAATACATGCCGGAGCTGGAAGCGTATTTCCATTATCGCTATCTCGACGTCAGCACGCTGAAGGAACTGGCGCGTCGTTGGAAGCCGGAGATCCTTGCTGGCTTCACCAAGCAGGGAACGCATCAGGCGATGGATGATATTCGTGAGTCGGTTGCTGAGCTGGCTTACTACCGCGAACATTTTATTAAGCTTTGATTTTATGGATTGCCGGGTGGCGGTTGCGCCTTACCCGGCCTACGAAAATCGTTCCTGCGAGCTTGCACTAAGTCAGGATTGTCGCTAAATTAAACGACTTGCCGATAAATTCAGCACTTAAACGAAAAAACAAGAAAATCGCTTTTAGGGGGGTTGCAGCTAAACGGATTTCTCGTATAATGCGCCTCCCGTAACGACAGAGAATTACGCGTTACGGCAGCAACAAAAGCAGTACAGATTTGCGGGAATAGCTCAGTTGGTAGAGCACGACCTTGCCAAGGTCGGGGTCGCGAGTTCGAGTCTCGTTTCCCGCTCCAAAATTTGAAAGTGCTTATTAAGCACAGACCACCAATCGCAGGATTTCGAATTGCGACAAGGCGGCAACTGAATGAGTCCTCAGGAGCTTACTGAAGTAAGTGACTAAGGCGAGTGAAGGCAGCCAACGCAGTAGCGGTTCGAAAGACGAAGATTATGCGGGAATAGCTCAGTTGGTAGAGCACGACCTTGCCAAGGTCGGGGTCGCGAGTTCGAGTCTCGTTTCCCGCTCCAAATTCTTACCTCAAAAAAATATCCACAACGAAGAATCGCGTTGGGGACGTTTTGTTTCGTCGTTGACATACTCTTGTAAACAGACTTATCCACAGGCCCGGGTATTATTCCTGGAATGCAAAAAACTTCGCCTGGTTAATAGTATCATTTTAACCCATTGAAATTATTGGATTAATTATCATTTCAAATTGTTAATGCGATCACTTGACGATTTTTTCCCTCTTGAATATCAATGTGTTTTTATTTTTATACACAAGCTGTGGATGACTTAAGCGTCGCGCGGTAGACCCTTTTCGATGACCCTGACTAAACGTTGTTTCTTCGGCAACTGCACCTCAACTACGCAGGCGTTTCGCTTCTCAATTTGCTGAGCAACCGCCCACTCTATGTGTTCGTCGAGAAGTGGGTGCTCACCTCTACGGTTTTCCAGGGCGTTAATTACGGCTTCATCCCAGGGTGCATTGCCCAACGCAACAGCGATATTTCGTAGCCAGCGCAGATGACCAATACGACGAATGGCAGACCCCTCAGTGACTTTTAAAAACCACGCTTCGCTCCAGCTAAACAGCTCTATTAACTCCGGAGCATGAAGCTGCTTGCGTGGGCTAAAGTCATCCTCGACCGTCAACTGCGAATAGCGGTTCCAGGGACAAATGAGCTGACAATCATCGCAGCCGTAAATGCGATTCCCCAACAAGGGACGAAACGCTTCCGGGATAGCGCCCTCCAGTTCGATAGTGAGATAAGAGATACAACGGCGAGCATCTACGGTGTAGGGTTCAACGATGGCCCCGGTGGGACAGATGGTCATACAGGCGACACATTTCCCGCATCCTTCTTCTACTGGCTTATCGACCGGCAAGGGCAAGTCGATCAGTAATTCACCGAGGAAGAAAAATGAACCGGCTTCGCGATTAAGGATAAGTGAGTGCTTACCTGTCCAGCCAAGCCCGGCTTTTTCCGCCAGCGGACGCTCAAGAATGGGCGCGGAATCGACAAAAGGTCTAAAATTCAGCGAAACGCAGTGTTGTTGAATCATCTCGCCCAGCTTTTTTAAGCGGTTACGCAGCAGCTTATGGTAGTCGCGCCCAAGCGCGTAGCGACTGACGTAACCCAGAGAGGGATTTTTCAACGTACTGGCAAAGGCCGCGTTGGCAGGGAGATAGTTCATACGTACGCTGATGACACGTAGCGTACCGGGCAATAATTCGTGAGGTCGGGCGCGCATCATGCCGTGACGGGCCATCCAGTCCATCTCGCCGTGATAGTGTTGATCCAGCCAGGCCTGCAGTTTGGGCTCCGCTTCGCTGAGGTCGGTATCGGCAATACCGACCTGCTGAAAGCCAAGCTCCAGCCCCCACTGCTTAATATTTTGCGCTAACTGATTGAGATCGAGGGGCTCTGACATGACGGACCATACAATGAAGAAAAACCCCGCAAGTATACCACACTCCATCTGGTACGCCGATGACATCAGGCGGATGGAGCGAGAGGCGGCAGACAGCTTAGGGCTGACGTTGTACGAACTGATGCAACGGGCGGGAGAGGCCGCGTTTCAGGTCGCCCGCGAAGCCTATCCGCACGCTCAACACTGGCTGGTGCTGTGCGGTCATGGCAACAACGGCGGCGATGGCTACGTAGTGGCAAGGCTTGCCAAAGCGCAGGGACTTGAGGTCACGCTGCTGGCGCAAGAGAGTGACAAACCGCTCCCGGAGGAAGCACAGCAGGCGCGCGATGCCTGGCTTAACGCCGGTGGCGTCATTCATGCTGCGGATATCACCTGGCCTGGTAGCGTGGACGTCATCATCGACGCGCTGTCAGGGACTGGCTTAAAACACGCGCCGCGTGAGGCTCTCTCGGTATTGATTGAACGTGCCAATACTTACCCAGCCCCCATCGTGGCGATAGATATTCCTTCCGGCCTGCTGGCGCAAACAGGGGCGACACCGGGTGCGGTCATCAATGCGGCGCATACCGTCACCTTTATTGCGCTCAAACCAGGCCTGTTAACCGGTAAAGCGCGCGATGTCACCGGACGCCTACATGTTAACGCGCTTGGGCTGGACGACTGGCTGGCTGGGCAGAATGCGCCAATTCAACGTTTTGATGCTCTACAGCTTGCGAACTGGCTGACGCCACGCCGACCTACCTCGCACAAAGGTTCCCACGGTCGGCTGGTGATTATCGGCGGGGACCACGGGACGGCAGGCGCAATACGTATGGCCGGTGAAGCGGCGCTGCGTGCAGGAGCCGGGCTGGTCAAAGTGCTGACCCGCAGTGAAAACATCGCTCCGATTCTGACCGCCAGGCCGGAACTGATGGTTGATACGCTAACGCCGCAGACTCTGGATGAAAGCCTGGCGTGGGCGGATGTTGTCGTCATTGGCCCTGGGCTCGGTCAGCAGGAGTGGGGCAAAAAAGCGCTGCAAAAGGTCGAGAATTTTCGCAAACCGATGCTCTGGGATGCCGATGCGCTGAACCTGCTGGCAATCAACCCCGATAAACGTCACAATCGCGTGATCACGCCGCATCCGGGAGAAGCCGCGCGACTACTGGGCTGTTCCATTGCAGAAATTGAAGACGATCGCTTACTTTGTGCACAACGTCTGGTAAAACGGTACGGAGGCGTGGTAGTGCTGAAAGGCGCGGGTACGGTTGTTGCTGCTGAACCGGCTGAGTTGGGTATTATTGCTACCGGCAATGCAGGCATGGCCAGCGGCGGAATGGGTGATGTGCTTTCCGGTATTATTGGCGCATTGCTCGGACAGAAGCTTACCCCGTATGATGCAGCATGTGCGGGATGTGTTGCGCACGGTGCGGCGGCGGATGTGCTGGCGGCGCGTTTTGGTTCGCGCGGCATGCTGGCGACCGATCTCTTTACTACGCTACAGCGTATTGTTAACCCTGATGTGATTGACGTTTATCATGATGAATCGAGTAATTCCACTACCTGATGAACAGGCGACTTTAGACCTGGGACTGCGGGTAGCCAAAGCCTGTGACGGCGCGACGGTTATTTATTTGTACGGCGACCTGGGAGCGGGCAAAACCACTTTTAGCCGTGGATTCCTGCAGGCGTTAGGTCACAAAGGTAATGTCAAAAGCCCGACTTACACGCTGGTTGAACCCTATTCGCTCGATAATTTGATGGTTTATCACTTCGATCTGTATCGACTTGCGGACCCGGAGGAGCTGGAATTTATGGGGATCCGCGATTATTTTGCCAATGATGCCATCTGCCTGGTGGAATGGCCGCAACAAGGTAAAGGTGTTCTGCCAGACCCGGACGTCGAAATACACATCGAATACCAGGCACAAGGTCGAGAGGCGCGCGTAAGCGCAGTCTCCTCATCGGGTGATTTATTGCTGGCGCGTTTAGCCGATTAACCTTAAGGGTGGCGGGATGATTTATCGCATCAGAAACTGGCTGATGGCAACCCTGGTCCTGCTGTGCGCGCAGGCAGGGGCCGCCAGCCTCTCCGATCTTCAGGTTTCCAACGGCGATCAACAGGCGCGGATTACGCTGAGTTTTATCGGCGATCCTGAATACGCCGTTTCGCAGGATGGGAAACGAACCGTCGCGCTGGATATTAAACAAACCGGTGTGATTCAGGGATTACCGTTGCTGTTTAGCGGTAATAATCTGGTCAAATCTATCCGTTCCGGTACGCCAAAAGACGCGCAGTCTCTGCGCCTGCTGGTGGATTTAACCGAGAACGGCAAAGCCGATGCCGTAAAACGCCAGAACGGCGGTAATTATACCGTCGTGTTTACCATCAAGGCCGATGCGCCACCGCCGCCTCCACCGCCTCCGGTGGTTGCGAAACGTGTCGAAGCGCCGGTTGTCGCCCCGCGCTCTGCCGAGCCTGCACGTAATCCGTTTAAAGCGGAAAACGATCGCACTACGGCGGTTACCAGCAGTAATACGTCCACGCGACCTGCGGCGCGCGCCAGCACCAATAGCGGCGACAAAGTGGTTATTGCCATTGATGCCGGGCATGGCGGACAGGATCCCGGCGCAATTGGTCCCGGCGGTACGCGTGAGAAAAATGTCACGATTGCCGTGGCGCGTAAACTACGCAGTTTGCTGAATGATGACCCGATGTTTAAAGGCGTCCTCACCCGCGATGGCGATTACTTCATCTCGGTCATGGGACGTTCCGACGTTGCGCGTAAACAAAACGCCAACTTCCTGGTTTCGATTCATGCTGACGCCGCGCCAAACCGGGATGCCACTGGCGCTTCCGTCTGGGTACTGTCAAACCGCCGGGCGAACAGTGAAATGGCTGGCTGGCTGGAACAGCATGAGAAGCAATCAGAATTGTTAGGTGGTGCGGGCGATGTGCTGGCCAACAGCCAGGCCGATCCTTACCTCAGCCAGGCCGTGCTGGATCTGCAGTTCGGTCATTCGCAACGCGTCGGGTATGATGTGGCGACCAGCATGATCGGTCAGTTAGAACGTATTGGCTCAATGCATAAACGTCGGCCGGAACACGCCAGTCTTGGGGTACTCCGTTCGCCGGATATCCCGTCAGTGCTGGTTGAAACTGGCTTTATCAGTAACAACAGCGAAGAGCGTCTGTTGGCGAGCGATGATTACCAGCAGCAACTGGCCGAGGCGATTTACAAAGGATTACGTAACTATTTCCAGGCGCACCCGATGCAAACCGGGCCGCAGGGCGCACCGGCGCAAACCGCCAGCGCCGTGTCGCCTGGCAACACGTTAACAAATTAAGGATTAGCCATGCCGATTCAGGTTCTACCGCCACAGTTGGCGAACCAGATTGCCGCGGGCGAGGTGGTAGAACGGCCTGCGTCAGTGGTGAAAGAACTGGTGGAAAACAGTATCGATGCCGGCGCGACGCGTATTGATATTGATATCGAACGCGGCGGCGCGAAGCTTATTCGTATTCGTGACAACGGCTGCGGGATTAAAAAAGACGAGCTGGCGCTGGCGCTGGCGCGTCATGCCACCAGTAAAATTGCCTCGCTTGACGATCTCGAAGCCATCGTGAGCCTTGGGTTTCGCGGCGAAGCGTTAGCCAGTATTAGCTCGGTCTCTCGTTTAACCCTGACGTCGCGCACGCAAGAGCAGCCTGAAGCCTGGCAAGCCTATGCTGAAGGACGCGACATGGATGTCACGGTTAAACCCGCCGCGCATCCGGTGGGTACCACGCTGGAGGTGTTGGATCTGTTCTACAACACCCCGGCGCGGCGCAAGTTTATGCGCACCGAGAAAACCGAATTTAATCATATCGATGAGATTATCCGCCGCATTGCGCTGGCGCGTTTTGATGTGACGATTAATTTGTCGCACAACGGCAAAGTGGTGCGTCAGTACCGTGCAGTGGCTGCGGATGGACAAAAAGAGCGCCGTCTGGGCGCGATTTGCGGTATGCCGTTTCTGGAACATGCGCTGGCGATTGAATGGCAGCATGGCGATTTGACGCTACGGGGCTGGGTAGCCGATCCTCACCACACAACGACGGCGCTGGCGGAAATCCAGTACTGTTACGTGAATGGCAGGATGATGCGTGACCGCCTGATCAACCACGCTATCCGCCAGGCCTGTGAAGATAAGCTGGGCGCCGATCAGCAGCCGGCATTTGTTTTATATCTGGAAATCGATCCGCATCAGGTGGATGTTAATGTGCATCCCGCCAAACATGAAGTCCGTTTCCATCAGTCGCGTCTGGTGCATGATTTTATCTACCAGGGCGTATTGAGCGTTCTGCAACAGCAGCTTGAAACGCCGCTGCCGTTGGCGGATGACGACGAACCTGCGCCACGGCACATCCCGGAAAACCGCGTTGCAGCCGGACGTAACCATTTTGCCGAGCCCGCTCCGGCGCGTGAAGCTGCTGCACCTCGCTACTCTGCCCCCGCTGGTGGTGGTGGTCGTCAGGCGGGCGCCAACTGGCCTCATGCCCAGCCTGGATATCAAAAGCAGCAGGGTGAGATTTATCAGCAACTGCTGCAGACGCCAGTTCCAACGCGTAAAGCGCCGGTATCTGAAGCGCCATCGGCTCCTCTGACCGGTAACAGTCAGGGGTTTGGTCGGGTGCTAACGATTGTCGGTGCGGACTGCGCGTTACTCGAATGCGATGGTCATATTCGGTTACTGGCATTACCTGTGGCGGAACGTTGGCTGCGTCAGGCGCAATTAACGCCGGGACAGGGGGCTGTTTGCGCCCAACCATTACTGATTCCTTTACGTCTAAAAGTGACCGCCGATGAAAAAGCGGCGCTGCAGAAAGGGCAGAGCCAACTGGCCGATCTGGGCATTGAATTTCAACTGGATGCGCAGCATGTGACCATCCGGGCAGTGCCTTTACCCTTACGCCAACAAAATTTACAAATCTTGATTCCTGAACTGATAGGCTACCTGGCGCAGCAGTCCGTATTCGAGCCGGGCAATATTGCACAGTGGATTGCACGTAACCTGATTAGCGAGCATCCGCAGTGGAGCATGGCCCAGGCGATTACGCTGTTAGCGGATGTTGAGCGGCTTTGCCCACAACTCGTGAAGGCGCCGCCGGGTGGTCTGTTACAACCTGTTGATTTACATTCGGTAATGAATGCCCTGAAACATGAGTGATACCCGTAAGGCGAGCCTGCCAAAGGCGATTTTTTTAATGGGGCCAACGGCCTCCGGTAAAACAGCGCTCGCAATTGAATTGCGTAAAGTTTTGCCTGTAGAGTTGATAAGCGTTGATTCCGCCCTTATTTACAAAGGGATGGATATCGGTACAGCCAAGCCTGATGCAGATGAATTACAGGCCGCGCCGCACCGATTACTGGATATTCGCGATCCGTCGCAAGCGTACTCTGCTGCGGATTTTCGCCGCGATGCGTTAGCCGAGATGGCCGATATCACCGCCGCGGGGCGTATCCCGCTGCTGGTGGGCGGCACAATGTTATATTTCAAAGCCTTGCTTGAAGGGCTGTCGCCGTTACCGTCGGCGGACCCGGACGTCAGGGCCAGAATTGAGCAGCAGGCGGCAGAGCATGGGTGGGATGCGTTACACCGACAGCTTCAGGAGATCGATCCCGTAGCTGCCGCGCGTATTCATCCAAATGATCCGCAAAGACTTTCCCGGGCACTGGAAGTTTTTTTCATTTCGGGTAAAACTTTAACGGAGCTGACGCAAACGTCAGGAGATGCTTTGCCGTATGAGGTGCATCAGTTTGCAATCGCCCCGGCGAGCCGTGAACTGCTCCATCAGCGAATTGAGCAGCGTTTTCATCAGATGTTAGCTTCAGGTTTTGAAGCAGAAGTCCGGGCGCTTTTTGCCCGTGGAGATTTGCATACGGATTTGCCTTCCATTCGTTGTGTCGGGTATCGCCAGATGTGGTCATACATTGAAGGCGAAATTTCATACGATGAAATGGTTTATAGAGGTGTTTGCGCCACGAGGCAGTTGGCGAAGCGGCAGGTGACCTGGTTGCGTGGTTGGGAAGGGGTGCACTGGCTTGACAGTGAAAAGCCTGACCAGGCGCGAAACGAAGTATTACAGGTTGTTGGTGCTATCGCGAACTGAATGTGTACAATTGAAACGTATCGTGCGCAATTTTTCAGAATCGAAAGGTTCAAAGTACAAATAAGCATATAAGGAAAAGAGAGAATGGCTAAGGGGCAATCTTTACAAGATCCGTTCCTGAACGCACTGCGTCGGGAACGTGTTCCAGTTTCTATTTATTTGGTGAATGGTATTAAGCTGCAAGGTCAAATCGAGTCTTTTGATCAGTTCGTGATCCTGTTGAAAAACACGGTCAGCCAGATGGTTTATAAGCACGCGATTTCTACTGTTGTCCCGTCTCGCCCGGTTTCCCATCACAGCAATAATGCCACCGGCGGCACTGGCAGCAACTACCATCACGGTAGCAACGCGCAAGGTTCATCTGCGCAACAGGACAGCGAAGAAACCGAATAAGGTTGATTGCTGTTTTACATACGGGGAGCCAGCGAACCTGCGTTCCCCGTTGATACATATTAAGGGGTTGACGCTTGTTTGACCGTTATGATGCCGGTGAGCAGGCGGTACTGGTACACATCTATTTTTCGCAAGACAAAGATATGGAAGATCTCCAGGAGTTTGAATCTCTGGTCTCTTCCGCCGGTGTCGAAGCAATGCAGGTGATTACCGGGAGCCGTAAAGCACCGCACCCGAAGTATTTTGTTGGTGAAGGCAAGGCAATCGAAATTGCCGAAGCCGTAAAAGCGACTGGCGCTGCGGTGGTGATTTTTGATCATGCTCTAAGCCCTGCCCAGGAACGTAACCTGGAACAATTGTGCCAGTGTCTGGTTATCGACAGGACTGGTCTTATTCTGGATATTTTTGCCCAGCGTGCGCGAACCCATGAGGGTAAGTTGCAGGTTGAGCTGGCGCAACTGCGCCATATGGCTACGCGTTTGGTCCGTGGCTGGACCCACCTTGAAAGGCAAAAGGGCGGGATTGGTTTGCGCGGTCCGGGTGAAACCCAGCTCGAAACCGACCGTCGTTTGCTGCGTAATCGCATTTTGCAGATACAGTCGCGCCTGGAAAAAGTTGAAAAGCAACGTGAGCAGGGGCGACAGTCGCGTAAGAAAGCGGATGTCCCGACCGTATCACTGGTGGGATATACCAACGCCGGAAAATCCACCCTGTTCAACCAGATAACTGAAGCCCGGGTCTACGCAGCGGATCAACTGTTTGCGACCCTGGACCCGACCCTGCGGCGGATCGACGTCGCGGATGTCGGTGAAACCGTGCTGGCGGATACCGTAGGGTTTATCCGTCACTTACCGCACGACCTGGTGGCGGCTTTTAAAGCCACCTTGCAGGAAACACGTCAGGCGACATTGCTGCTGCACGTTATTGATGCAGCAGATTTTCGTGTGCAAGAAAACATCGAGGCCGTCGATACGGTGCTTGAGGAGATCGATGCGCATGAGATCCCAACCCTGCTGGTGATGAATAAAATCGATATGCTGGATGACTTTGAACCGCGTATCGACAGGGATGAAGAGAATAAACCCATTCGCGTTTGGGTTTCAGCGCAAACGGGAATAGGTATACCACAGCTTTTTCAGGCTTTGACTGAGCGGCTTTCCGGTGAGGTGGCGCAGCATACGTTGCGTTTGCCGCCGCAGGAAGGGCGTCTGAGAAGCCGGTTTTATCAACTTCAGGCAATAGAAAAAGAGTGGATGGAGGAGGACGGCAGCGTAGGTCTGCAGGTTCGTATGCCGATCGTAGACTGGCGTCGCCTCTGTAAACAAGAACCGGCACTGGAAGACTATGTTGTCTGATCTGACGGATATGGCCTGAAGATTTTTTCGCCTCTATACCTTGTGGATTTTGCGTAGCCAACGCATCGGCAGCACAAAAGACGCAGGTATAGCATCGCATAACAAATATGGAGCACAAAAATGGCGTGGAATCAGCCCGGTAATAACGGACAAGACCGCGACCCGTGGGGAAGCAGCAAACCTGGCGGCAACCCTGAGGGAAATGGAAACAAAGGTGGGCGCGATCAGGGACCTCCCGATCTGGATGATATCTTCCGCAAACTGAGCAAAAAGCTCGGTGGTCTGGGCGGCGGTAAAGGTACTGGTTCTGGCGGCGGTAGTTCATCGCAAGGTCCGCGTCCGCAACTGGGCGGTCGGGTCTTTACTATCGCTGCGGCCGCTATCGTCATAATCTGGGCGGCCAGCGGTTTCTACACCATTAAAGAAGCGGAACGCGGCGTGGTGACACGCTTCGGTAAATTCAGCCATTTGGTTGAGCCGGGTCTGAACTGGAAACCGACCTTTATCGACGAAGTGACTCCGGTCAACGTTGAAGCCGTGCGTGAACTTGCCGCATCTGGCGTCATGCTGACATCTGACGAAAACGTTGTGCGCGTTGAAATGAACGTGCAGTACCGCGTGACCGATCCGCAGCGTTACCTGTTTAGCGTAACCAGCGCGGATGACAGCCTGCGTCAGGCAACCGACAGCGCACTACGTGGCGTTATCGGGAAGTACACTATGGACCGTATCCTGACCGAAGGGCGTACCGTTATTCGTAGCGATACCCAGCGTGAACTGGAAGAAACGATCCGTCCGTACAACATGGGTATCACCCTGCTGGACGTCAACTTCCAGGCCGCACGTCCGCCGGAAGAGGTAAAAGCTGCGTTTGACGATGCGATTGCCGCGCGCGAAAACGAACAGCAGTACATCCGTGAAGCGGAAGCGTACACCAACGAAGTTCAGCCGCGTGCGAACGGTCAGGCGCAGCGTATTCTGGAAGAAGCGCGTGCTTACAAAACGCAAACCATCCTGGAAGCTCAGGGTGAAGTGGCGCGCTTCGCGAAAATTCTGCCGGAATATAAAGCCGCGCCGCAAATTACTCGCGAGCGTCTGTATATCGAGACCATGGAAAAAGTGCTGAGCAATACCCGCAAAGTCCTGGTTAACGATAAAGGCAGCAATCTGATGGTTCTGCCGCTGGATCAAATGCTGAAAGGCGGTAGTGCGCCAGCAGCAAAGAGTGACAGCAGTTCAAACCTGCTGCGTCTGCCGCCAGCGACGACCTCCAGCACTGGAGCAAGCAACACCTCGTCCACCAGTCAGGGCGATATTATGGACCAACGCCGCGCGAACGCGCAGCGTAACGACTACCAGCGTCAGGGGGAATAACGATGCGTAAGTCAGTTATTGCGATTATCATCATCGTTCTGGTAGTTCTGTTCATGTCTGTCTTTGTGGTCAAAGAAGGCGAGCGCGGTATTACGCTGCGCTTTGGTAAAGTTCTGCGTGACGATGAAAACAAGCCGCTGGTTGTTGCACCTGGCCTGCACTTCAAGATTCCGTTTATTGAATCAGTGAAGATGCTGGATGCGCGTATTCAGACCATGGACAACCAGGCCGATCGCTTTGTCACCAAAGAGAAGAAAGACCTGATCGTTGACTCCTACATCAAGTGGCGCATCAGTGACTTTAGCCGTTACTACCTGGCAACGGGCGGTGGCGATGTTTCTCAGGCAGAAGTCCTGCTGAAACGTAAGTTCTCTGACCGTCTGCGTTCTGAAATCGGTCGTCTCGACGTGAAAGACATCGTTACCGATTCCCGTGGTCGTCTGACTCTGGAAGTCCGTGACGCGCTGAACTCCGGTTCTGCTGGTACGGAAGATGAAGTCGCGACGCCGGCGGCGGATAGTGCGATTGCCGAAGCGGCTGAGCGTGTTCAGGCTGAAACGAACGGTAAAGTTCCGGTCATCAACCCGAACAGTATGGCGGCGTTGGGGATCGAAGTGGTTGACGTGCGTATTAAGCAAATCAACCTGCCTGCGGAAGTCTCTGAGGCTATCTATAACCGTATGCGCGCTGAGCGTGAAGCGGTAGCCCGTCGCCATCGTTCACAAGGTCAGGAAGAAGCGGAAAAACTGCGTGCAACGGCGGATTACGAAGTAACGAAAACGCTGGCAGAATCTGAGCGTCAGGGCCGCATTATGCGCGGTGAAGGCGATGCAGAAGCCGCTAAACTGTTTGCCGACGCGTTCAGCCAGGATCCTGACTTCTACGCCTTCATCCGTAGCCTGCGTGCTTATGAGAAGAGCTTCGAAGGTAACCAGGACGTGATGGTCATGAGCCCGGACAGCGATTTCTTCCGCTACATGAAGACACCGAATACCGCGACACGCTAAAATAGTTTCAGCGGTTTTAAACCAGCAAAACCACCGGCGTCCCCAGGGATGCGGTGGTTTTCTTTTTTATATAAGGACGATGGATGAATTCAACAATTTGGCTGGCACTCGCGCTGGTTTTGGTGCTGGAAGGTCTGGGTCCGATGCTTTATCCCGGCGCATGGAAGAAAATGATCTCCGCGATGGCGCAACTCCCCGAAAATACTTTGCGTCGTTTTGGTGGAGGTCTTGTGGTTGCG